>JANMVK010000168.1:0-9728 GCA_031392725.1 Pseudobdellovibrionaceae bacterium | reverse complement strand
ACTGTATTCCGGATACTGGATAAAACACTGACAACTGATTACCGTATTAAGGGGGCTCCATTGTGAGCCCCTTTGTTTTTCCCTCTATTCAACAGCTTAGGCGGGCCCATCTTTGGCAGAGGTGTAAGGTGCCCCTGGGAGGGGGAATACAATGAAACACCTTTTAAAAACAATTTTTGTGATGTCCATGCTCTCACTCACGTTTTGCGCTAAAAAGGGCAGCACCGATGCCGCCAGCCAGAACACCAGCGGCGCCACCGGCCCCGCGATCTACCACACGGTTTATTCAAATATTGAAGACACCATTGTGAAGATCAAAAACTTCCGCCTGCGCACCTCGGATGGTCAAGTGATTAACGTTCCGTCAGCCGCTGTGGAAGTGGATCTCCAAGATTTGCAAGGCTTAACCAAGGGTTTAAAAATTGACCTGGCTGGAATCGTTTTTCCGGCAAGCGCCGCCACCGCCGACATCGTGGAAATTGAAGTGGATGTAGTGGGTGATACCGCCCGCGCCATATCCGCAGACAATTCGTCTTGTAAATTAGGAACACCCAAGCTGTTAAATTTCTACACCAGTGCCCCAGTGACCGTGATTGCGGGTGAGATTTATTTAGTAAAGGTTAACTTTACTCCGCTGAATTCAATTCAGATTGATATCGTCACCAAGAACAATTGCAAGTGCAACGACAGCACCCACAACCACAGCTCGGGTCAACACACGGCTAAGCATGACGATAACAGCGACGACGAGTGCGAAAGCGAAAGCACCATTCAAAAATGTGATCTGGTGAACCGCCGCCAGGCCGTCACTCAGATCATCCGCCCAATCGACGAATTTTGATTCAAAATGAGAATGGCGCACCGGAACTTCTGGTGCGCATCGACCCCTTCATTTATTTATCCTAACATTGGTCCAGTTTGAGGCACTCCGCCACCGTGTGCTCAACAAATTTCCATTTTTCGATCAAAATGAAGAAGGTCCCCCATGTCCTTCGCGGAGATTGGAAATTAAATGTTTAAATTCAAGAAGCGTCAAATTGCGGCGGCCATCCTTGGCGCTGGGCTTTCGGCATTTGTGCTGTTTCAAAACTGCGCCAAAGCGACGTTCAATCTTCCCACGGATTTAAACTCGGCCCAAGCTCAAGCGATTATCAATGAAGTGTGCGTGGGCGGTAGGACCGTTCCTTGCGAAGATCAAACCGGCTCGGGAATCCGCTGCGAACAAATCAATCCCGATTTGCCTCCAATTCCGGAAATGCCGCCGGAAAATTTGGACTTGAGAAAAATCCTGCGAGGGGTGGCCCCAATTGAAGAGATTTGCGCTAAGGACCATTGCAATCCCGGTTACCATTTAGTTGATTTCCAATGCGTGGCCGATCCCTGTGATCCGGGCCCGTTTGCTTGTGAGATGCTGAACGGAGTGGGACAGCGCTATCGCTATTGCCCCGGCAACGTGCCCACCAAGCTGGATCCCAATATCATCTCAGAAGATGGATATGGACCCTGCATGGTGGTGAGTTGCAATGCAGGGTACTCGTCATCCGTGTTTGCTTGCCACGCAAACTGATGCTGTAATAATCTGAAATCTAAGAAACAGCCCTCAACGGAGATTGAACATCATGCGGCTTACCTCACTCGCGGTTATCGCGTTAGCGGTCTTCTCTTTTCACGCCCGGGCCAATATTTGCGGCACCGATTTCCAAAGTTTCAATCCCACGACCAGCGGCCTGGACTTTGTTACAGTTCATTCCTCGGAAACCTTGCAGCCCTGCGTAGTGAATATGGGTTTGTTTTTTAACTATGCGGTGAATTCGCTGACCTACAGCAAAACTTTGAACGCCAATGTGGTCGGCGGACAAAAGGGCAAGGATCAAACCTTTGGCGCGGATTTAAGCGCGGGTATGGGTCTCACCAAGCGCTGGGATTTTGGCTTCAGCATACCGTTTGTTATCAGTCAGCATGTTGATCAAGATTATTATGTGTCATCCTTCGACAACGGCGGAGCGACCGAGGTCAAAGCCAATACCAAATACCGTTTGTTAGGCGATGACTCGGGCGGATTGGCCGGAATTCTCTCCTTCAATTATAATTTGATTCGGGACAATCCTTTTACCGGAAAAAATCCCGGTCCCGGCTGGAATTTTGAACTCGCCGCCGATACCACTCTGGCCAAGAAATGGGCTGTAGGATTAAACGCGGGTTATCGCCGCCGCTCGCAAGGTAAACCCCTCCCGGGCGTGCCTTTCGTTCCCATGGACGATCAGTACATTTACTCGGCCGCGGCCAGTTACCTGATCTCCGCCATCGACACCAAAGTTATTTTTGAACTCTACGGCAGCCAGGCGGCGAAAAAGGTGACTCAGGATACGGACCGTTCGTTGAGTTCACTTGAAGCTCTTGTCGGCCTTAAACATGATATCTCGCAAAATATTGCCGCGCATTTTGGTTATACCAAACAGGTGGATTCCTCTTTGGGCGGGCCCGAGTGGCGCGTGTACACGGGCGTGAATTGGACCATTGGGCCTATCTGTAAGGAAGAAGCGCCGAAGGTGGTCGTAGCGCCGCCTCCTCCGGAACCCGCGCCCACTCCCGCGCCGGATGAGGTCTATACGCTTAATATCGAACTCATCTTCGCCCATGACTCCGATCAGATCGGTACCAAGCATGTGGCCCCGCTGGATGATTTTATAAAAGGACTGATTAGCCAAGGCTTCACCCGAATCGTGATTGACGGTCACACCGACTCCCTCGGCGATCCTGAATATAATTTGGGTCTCAGTTTGAGACGCGCCAACCGCGTGCGCCAATATATGATCGACAACCATAAGGTTGATGCCAAGAAAGTGGAAGCCACGGGTTACGGACTCACCAAGCCTATTGCCGACAATGGCAACTTCCAGGGACGGCAGAAGAACCGGCGTGTCGAATTTAATGTATGGCGTGGCAAACATTAGACAACTGTCGTGTCTCATTTTGACTTGACAGTTGTGCCACCTGATAACAGGTGTATACCGTGCGAAAATGATAATCACTGAAATCCGCTCCCAGCGGCAATTTCCCCGGTCCCGTCTTTGCTCTTCTAGAAAGGCACAGATGGAGGGGTATATGAAAACCACACTTAAAGTTTTGAGCCTTTTAGGACTTCTGATTTCCTTAAACGCATTCGCACAGGAAGAGCGCATGGTCGCCAACCTGGACTTAGCCATTCAAAAAGAATATGTAAAAGTCACTCCCGGCGAGGTTGAATCCGTTACCGGAATCGTTCCGGCGGCTGATGAGGAAATTGAAATCGCGGGCGGCGTTGACGAGACCGACGGCGAATAAATAGTTATCCAGTCCATGGACTAGTATCACGGCCCCATTTCGCGTTTCGTCCAATTTTCAGCTTAAAATATCAGCATGATAAACACAGCCACAGCTATGATTGTCGCCGCAGCCCTGGTCAAAGATTTCGACCGCGAACTCGACGCCACTCCAGCGGCCAGCTGGAGTTTGGAAACTTCCCCCGCTTACCAAAAACTGACCGCCCTGCATGCCGAGCTTCACGGCCATCGAGGCGCGCCGGCGAAATTTGAACCGGGTAGCGGCGCCAACGGGCAGGTGAGTGGCGGGGAATTTCCCGCGAATACCTGGGCCATCACCTACGACGACGGTCCCCATAAACTCAATACCGAAAAGATCCTCACCGTGTTGTCGGCGTACAAAATCAAAGCCACGTTTTTCTGGGTGGCGGAAAATGTGGTGAAGCTGGGTTCGGTGATTTTGCAAGTGGAGCAGGCGGGACATTCAACGCAAAATCATTCTTACACTCACGCCAACCTGGTTAAGACCACCGATTTAGCACTGGGCTTTGAGGTGTCGGTCGCCAATCAACTGATGAAGGACCATTACAAAGTCGATCCGCGATTTTTTCGTTTGCCCTTCGGTTCGGGCGGCACCAATGCCCGTGTGAGAAAAAAGGTGGCTAGTGAAAAGCTGGTTTCGGTTTTGTGGAATGTGGACAGTCTTGACTGGCAGGATAAAAATCCCGCGAGCGTGGCGGAACGCGTGCGCAAACAAATGGTGAAACTGGGACGGGGAATTGTGTTGTTCCATGACATTCAGGGCCACACGGCCGATGCGTCCGCGCTGCTGTTCAAGGCCGTTAAGAGTTTGCCTTACAAGTATGTCACGATCCCGGCCATCGTGGATAAGCTCAACAAGCCCTAGAAACTGTCGATTTCATATACGTCTTTAACTGTCCAGATGGCCTTCATCGGGCACGGCGGTTTATCCAACAACGAAAAATCCGGACCCGGTGGTGGCGGCAGTAGAAATGGCACCACAGGCGGCGCGGGATTAATTATCATCACCTACACGCCTCAATAAATTTAAACAATTTTTAATTGGCGCCGGAGACCTTCGATAAAAATTCGGACGCCAGGGCCCCACTCATCGGCGTCAGCGCGCCGGTGCTCGGAGTGATCAACAACACGGAAGGCGACGCTTTGATATCCTTCGCTTGCGCGATGGCATGCAACACATGGGCGTACATCTGCGGCTGTTCGCTAAACAGCATGTGACCGGCTTCTTGCACAATTATGGTGCGCACGTCGTAGCCTTCCTTCACCAGTCTTAAGATAGTGGCGACTTGATGTTTGAACAGCGAGGCGTTCTCGTTGGCTGCTAAAACAAAAATCCGCGTGATCTTTTTATCGATATTGACGCCGTCCCAGCTGGCGCCTTCAGCGGCGTGGCTTAACGACATATAACCTTCAATCATCTCAGTCCGGCGCGCGCCGGGAAGTTTGAAATCCCGGCTAATCGCCGCCACCTGCGTAATCCAAGTGGAGCGGTAGGCCTGATCGATCATCCCGCGGCCGAAAAATGGATTCATATTCCACAAGCTGCGCATGCGCTCCAGATCCGGATTGAAAGCCGCCATCGAAGTCATGGGCACAACGTCCACCACCAAAGGAAATCCTTTGAGATGCGGCGAAACGGCCCCGCTAAAAGACAGAGACACAGGAATTATATTCTTAAGTCCATACTTCTGCTCCAGGTGCTCGCGCATTTGGCTCACTTCTTCGGCCAAACTCGCCATGGTCACGGGAGTTTTCAAAAACGCGGGCCCTTGACCCTCTGGCAATTCGGCGATTGAAAAAGGCTGCGCCTTAAAATTCATCGTCACCACGCCCGAACCATCGGCGAACAGGAGCTTGATGGCCGCATCGTTGATTAACATGGAGCGGTTCACGCCGGGCAGAAGCAGGAATGTGGGCTTATCCGGTGAAGTGGGCAATTGAATCTGGAGGGCGAGGGCTTTATTAAGGAGCTCCTGTTGGCAGGAGTCGTCGGTGTCCTTGGCTAAGGCCAACGGCGCGCTTAAAAAAACGCTCATAAACAGCGAAAAGGCGACAACAAACGTCACAGGCATGGCTCCATATTCTCCGAATTGGCTTGGTATAGGATATCTCCCGGCTAGATTGCAAGATCAAAGCCGTTAGTGACCCTTAAAGTGTTTATCGGATGGTTTTTAGGCGTTTAGAAAAAGTCCCGGGCAGTCCGCCCTAAAGGCCTGCCGGCTGCGCTCATAAATATTTTTAAAAGCATCGTGCCCCCGATGAAGTGAATTGAAGCTCACTTTGGGAAACTTGGTGAACCGCAAGATTTTATGGTGTCCCTGGAGTCCCCGAAAGCTGGTTTGGCGTTCGAACCATCCAGTCACGCCATCGGCCTCAAGATAAACACACAGCGTCCGTTCATTGGGCCCGGAATTGATTCCCAATTTGTTGAACATCCCGCCGTCGAGAAACCACCGCCCGTTGACTTTTGCCGGGTGAAACATCAGCGGCACCGCACAGGAAGCGGCAACAGCTGGGGCTAGGGGGCCTTCATTCAAAAATTTAGTTTTCATTGAGACCACGTCAAAGGCCGCGACCTCAAGGGAAATGTGGGCTTCCTGGAACGAAGGGACAAGGTGGCGCTTCAGGTGTTCGCGAAATTTTAGACCTCGCAAAAAGCCAAGACCTAAACCGGGATCCCAGAATTCTTTTTTTTCGAGGGCGAATAAAATGTCGCGGGTTTCAACCGGCGTGAGACCTGAGGCCAGAGCGGCGCCGACCAGCGCGCCCGCACTCGCCCCGGTGATTTTAGTGGGCCGGGCTCCAAGTTCATGCAACGCCAATGCAAATCCAGCGTGCGCAAAGAAGCCAAAAAAACTACTGGATAAAGCCAGGGTGAAGGGGCCTTCACCAATCCACGAGGCCAGCGTGGTCCGATCAATAGTTTTCATCAGCAATGCATACATTGGCGAAGCACATGGTGCTACCCCTTCTATTTGATGCGTCTTGGACGCGGAGAGTAAATCAATTAAAGTCAGGCTGATTTCCAAAATGACTATTCAGACCCTCGCCTTTGTCCTATAGATCGGCCCCATGCACCTATTCCTGCTTTTGCTACTCATCTTTTCCGCATCGTCGGCAACGGCGGAACTTAAGTTCGGCTTTGGCTCCCTTAGCGTCAATCATCTGAACTGGAGTGATGGCACTGAACGCAAATCCAGCAAAAGGGATTTTAACTATCTTGAGGCCGAAGGTTACGGCGAATACACCTGGGGTGACGTTTACGGATTTTTTGATTACGAAAACATCGGCAAAAAAGGCAGCGAGGTGCGCACGGCCGCCAAGGGTGTCGTGAATCATTTTGTGGGCCTGAATAAACTCACCATCTACGGCCATGTCTACAACTTCGCGGCTGCGGGATTTAGTGAGCAAAACCGGGTGCTAGGCCTGGGATATTTGTTCGGCGGCGAGGGCTGGTGGTTTAAGCCGTTTTTAGGATTTCACGATGTTTCGCAGACATTCTATAGCGGGCCAAACGGTTATATGGCCGGATGGAGTGTCGGTTACATAGTCACGATCATGAAGCAAAAGTTTATGCTGGCGGATTGGCACGAATACGAGTTCGATCGCAATGTCGCCTATGCCTCGGGCCAGGGCGGCAACCGCCAGGCCCACAATGGCGCGGCCTCGGTGTGGTGGAACGCGAGCCCGATATTTTCAGCGGGCGTGCAATGGCGTTACGCCACATCCAAGCTTGGCACCGCGGGTTCATTGGACGCGGTGATTTACACGTTGAAGTATTTGTTTTAGTTTTTTTTAGAACAATTTTATTCCGGGGGGAATATGAAAGTAAAAGCCGCGGGCCTGGTGCTCGCATTATTCGCGGCGGTCCAAGTTTGGGCTACGGAATCCATCGAGTCGGCCGACTTTTCGCAGATGCAGGTCAAAGCGCGAGACAGCGCGGCCCGCTTCGGCAAAGGCAATGTGCTGCTAATTTATGACATCGACAACACACTCGTCACCTCAGCCCAGGATCTGGGCGGCGACGCCTGGTTCAATTGGCAGGCGGGGAAAATCAGTTCAGGCGATTTCACCGACAGCGTGGCACCAACCATGGATGGCTTAATCGAGACGCAGGCTACGTTGTACTCGCTGAGTAAATCGCGCGTATTCGAACCGCAGGCGCCGGAGATTTTCAACCGGCTGCAACGCGAGGGATTTACAACCATGATTCTGACGTCACGTGGATCCAACAATCACGATGCCACCATCCGCGAGTTGGCGCGCCACGGGTTTAACCGCACGATCCGCCCGCTGCATGGCCGGGGAATCGCCGGTCCGTTTATTCCATATGACATTCAACACCCGGAAAAATCAGGGCTGACTCCGGATGAAGTCCGCGCGCTCGGACTCGGACCCGCGCGCCCGGTGATTTATACCGATGGTTTGTTTATGACGTCAGGCCAGCACAAGGGCGCAATGATGCGCGCGCTTTTGCACAAACTTCGGCGTAAATTTCAGGCGATTATTTTAATCGACGACACTCCCAAAAATGTGACCCGCTTACACGACGCCTTTGATGGCATTGGGGTGGACGTGACCACGATCCGGTATTCCAAGTTGGATCCTGAAGTGGCGCGCTTCAACGCCAGTGATAAATCCACGGTGGCCGGGCAGTGGCGGTCGTTGCAGCAGGTGATTGGCGGGATTTTTTTCTAGTATATAATTAAAACGCGGCCCGCATTGCCCGCGCCGCCATTCGCGTTCGTCACTCCGGTGCCGCCAACGCCGGCGCTAGCGGCATAGTCTATCTCTGTGCTCGCCGCGACGGCCTCATAAACAGCCACCTCTTCGTATGTATCCGTGCCGGTGAGGCGGCAAGATCCGCCGCCGCCGCCTGAAGCATTTTCTCCAAGTCGCCAAGCGCCACCACCACCGCCAAAATATCCGCCGCCACCGCCGCCGCCCCATCGGCCGTTTCGTCCACCACCGGGTGTGCCCCCGGTTCCCGCCACGCAACCGCCGCAGAATATCCAATTGGCACCGAGCCCACCGAGCAACGCGGCCCCCACGCCGCCCGTGCCGCCGGCACCGCCCGCCGCACCCGTGCCGCCGCCGCCGCCTGTGGTCGTCCCACTGGTTTCACCAGTCTGACCGCTCGCTCCACCGCCGCCGCCGCCTTTGCCGAGTCCACCGGCGACCCCTTGATCCGATCCTCCACCGCCGCCACCAGCCATAACCAGCGCGTTCGCCTGACTAACGACTCCGTTAAAAACTCCCGAATATCCACCGCCACCGCCGCTGGTGCTGTTGACGCCCGTCGTGCCCTGACCACCACCGCCACCGCCGCCGATAATCACGTTGAGAGTTGCAAGTGGAGTGACAGTCACGGTGGCCTCGGCAAATCCGCCACTGCCGCCTCGCGCGCCGGTGAGCCCGGCCGCGCCGCCCCCGCCTGAGCCGCCGCCGGCGCCCCAAGCTTTGATTATTATTTGCGTGCAGTTGGCCGGAACGCCAAAGGTGGTGGTGGCCGCGGCGGAGTAAGTCGTAATTCCATGCACGCAACCATTGGTTGCGATGGGCCGCCAACCGGTTGCATCGCAAAACTCCACCCATTTTCGCTCGGTACTATAGCGGAATTTACCGACAGGAGTGCAAGTGCCGATCGCCGTGGAAACCGTAAAGTCGCGCCAGAACGAGCCATTGCAAACTTGCGTGGTCCCCGAATTATTACGGATCATTCCGCTTTGGGTGCAGGCGGTCGCCGTATTGGTCGAGGTCAAAATTTGCCAGTTAGTACCATCACAGAAGCGCAGTTCAGCGGTAATCCACTCAATTTGACCTAATTTGCCGACGGGACCCGCGCAGTCGGCAGCAACTGCCGCCGTGTAACTCAACAGGAGCGCCAAAACGCCGCATTTACAGATTTGAAATATTCCTGTTTGTGTTTCCATGTACTTAAGTTTGTTATTCGCCATCCTTGAGAGTCAACATTTTGCGGAACATGCGCCAAAGGGTTCAACCGTGAAAATGCAGACAGGCTCCGCGTTCAAATACTTGTCAATTTGGGGCTTTTTTTATTTGAATGGTCGGCGCGACTGGATTTGAACCAGCGACCTTCTGCACCCCAAGCAGATGCTCTACCAAGCTGAGCCACGCGCCGACTTCGTATTGAACGAAACAAGAGCGTAGCCAAGCCGCCTTGCCGTTGGCAAGGGTTTTAGGGTAGAGCCGCGGATCTACTCAGCTTTAACCGAAGAATCTTTCAAATTAATGCGCAGATTCAAAGGTTGGCCGCCGGGCATATGGCCTTTTTCAGGGTCATAGATGCTGGTGGGGAAGGTGAGGAGCAAGCCCTTGCTCGGATCATAGGACGACGAGGCGCCGCGCACATCAACGCCGGGC
>JANMVK010000700.1:0-7528 GCA_031392725.1 Pseudobdellovibrionaceae bacterium | reverse complement strand
TCTTTACGCCCGATGCACACTTCCTTTTGCGACTCGCGCGGATCCATCGCGGCGGCGGAGGAGAGGGGCAGCCATACGGCGGCCAAGATTAACAACAGCTTCATTCACACTCCCCTTGTTCACAGTAAAATCAGAACGGGTGCTCAAGGAGTCCAATTCTTTTCATCCAGCCTTAGGTCCTGCCGGGTGTTTAAAATCCAGACAGTTTTTCCAACTTTGGGTGGTGCGGCACAGAGTGAAATTTTCGAATAGCGGACTATCAATCAGGATCAACTAGTCAAAGAACACGTCCCTATAGCGGGTTAAATGGCCCCCCGGGCGCACCTTGAATTGCATGGTTACTCAAGTCTATGGCTCGCCGTGAAATTACCGTAAACGCGCTGTTAGTTCTCCTGTTTATCGCGGGGTCGTTCTACATTTTTAAGCCCGTGCCTAAACCCCCTTCACTTCAAGCTGGAAAAGGCGGCCGGAAGCTTGCGGCGGTGACTAAAGAGCCAAAACTGCTGCTGTCTAAAACCCAGCGCGAATTTCGTCTGTCACACGCCCAGGAACTGCTCGGCAAATACTACAGCCGCAGCGTAGTCCGCGGCGGCGAGAAACTAAAAAAAGTGAATTCGAAAATCTACCGGTACGCTCGCGAACATTTGCCGAAAAAATTCCGCAAGCAATACAAAGAAGTGGCCCAGACTATTATCGACGAAAGTTTAAAGAATGAATTTGATCCGGTGTTTCTGGTTTCCATCATCAACGGCGAGAGCAGCTTCAATCCAGAGCAACGCGGGTCCCTCGATGAAATCGGTCTGATGCAGCTCAGGCCCGGAACCGGCGAATGGATCGCCAAAAAATACGGCCTGCCGTGGAATGGCGACAAAACGTTGCTTGATCCCATTCAAAATATCCGGATCGGCGCCGCCTACCTGCATTACCTGCGCGACAAATTTGATTCTCATGCGCAACTCTACTTAGCCGCGTACAATATGGGAGTGCGCAATGTGGGCGACGCTTTGGACAAAAATGTTTGGCCCAAGGATTACCCCATTCATGTCATGCGCCGTTACGTTGATTTTTATACGGCCCTTCAGTAGGCCGGATTGTCATCATCGGACAAAGGACCCGCGCGGTCCGGTCCCCGCGGCTTAAGCAAGGTGATTTTCTCAAGGCCCGCTTTCGCCTGGGGCTGGTCAAACACCTCATTCACAATTGAATCGAATGGACGGCCCTGCAGACTGCGCTGCCGGCCCACACCGAAAATCACTAAACCTCCAACAATTTTGCCGGAATCAGAGTCGAACTCCAAAAAACGCATGGGCTGTTTCTCGCCACTGCCCGCGCTGTAGGCGAGGATATTATCATTCACCAGCGGCGAAACGCTGCCCATCCGTTCTGATTTATGGCCGGGAATGACGAATCGTTTTTCGAGCGTGCCACGATCGCCCTGCAGCCGGTAAATTGCCACCCGGCTGTGGGGTCCGATATCTTTCGCTGAGTTGAGGAAAGCCAAATTGTTGTCAAACAGCAGGACTCGCCCGCCACTCAGCAACCAAGCATCGTGCTGCATTGAAAATGCTTTGTCCCGGATTTGATAGGTGTCCCCCGGATCACTACCGAGAGTCCAGCGCAGCCGGCCGTCCTCGCCAACCATAATCACCTTATTCAAATTTCGCTGCGACACCAAATACCCTTCGCCCGGATAGAACCGTACGGAGTTTTCATGGCTCCAGTCGGCGTGGGCGCCGTGGATGGCCACGTCCGTGAGATTTTGCGTGAGAGAAGAATTTAACAAATCGAGGTAGTCCTCAGGGGCTTCCGCGTCAACAAACCGGTCCATATCGGACAGCAAGCTCAGACTAGGAAAGGCGCGCATGTTAAAACTGTCAAAGGTCGACCATACCGTATTGGTTTTGCCAGTGAACAAATTAATCCGGATCACACGGCTGGCGGCCACGGTCCGGCGCGGTAAACGCAGGCCATTGATGAGTCCCATTAGCCCGGAAAAAACCGGCGCGGGATCCTGCCACCACGACAGTGGACGGAAATCATAGGCGAGGGCCACCACGTCTTCGGTCTCAGGCCGGTGTTCAAACACATGATGAAGAATATTTTTTCCAGCGGGAAGAGAGCGCAGGACATCTCCCGTTTTCATATCCACAACCCGAAAACCCGGCGCGGGATCATCGCCCATAATCAGAAGTTGATCGGGCTTCACCTTGAGCGAATTCCAGCTCCTGGGAAAATACTTTTGCGCGGGTGTTGCGGTGTCAAGCGTGGTCCACACCATTTCACCGAGAGCATTGAACATCACCGGCGCGGGCCGGAATGCGCCGTCCACATGGAAATACCAGGTGGCCAACATAAATGGCGACGAGAAATGGCCCCACGCTTTGGTTTTGGGCTGAAAGCCCCGCTGTTCAAATGGTGAGTCGAATTTTTTCCGCCCTAAGAAGATTCGCTCATTGGGACGGTGGCGGTCGCCTAAGAAAAATTCAATGGACCGTGCATAACCGGGTGGAAATAACTCCAGCCTCACGCGTCCGTTCTTAATCAACGCCGGCGCACGGAAAAAACCATAATCCTTATGCCCGTAGATAATTTCCTGATAGTGACTGCCGTCCGGCACTTTCCATTCCACCGTCCGCAGCAGCTGTGCGGGCCATTGCACCGTGGGCACCGCTCCCGCGGAAATCCCCAGCCAAGCGCTCAACAATAAGAATGTCATTGGCAAAACGTCTTGATCACAGGTTTAACTCCGATCTCGGGCGCGCTTTGCACCGAGACCGCCGCTTTTTGTTGTGGGCCGCATTTGGTCGACAGGCGGTCCCAAGTGACTAAGGAAAATCTTTTTTTATCCGAAGCGAGCAGCATGGAGGGACGCCCGGTGGCGGCTAAGTTGGCGCTAAGAACGGGAATGATTTCATCCAGCGTGCCGGCAAAATTTTTGTGGCGCAGCTCCCCGTCCAGACTCAAAATTTCTTTTTCGCCGTCGGCCAGCCAATGCCGCATCTGTTGCGGAAGGTCAGCGGCCTTCACCGCTGAAAATTTAAACGCAGGCCCGCCGTTGGCTTTTTTGCGAACCACGCTCTCGCGCCCCGCCATCGCCGGCAAACCAAAATCAGCCAGCTCGGAAAAAACAAATCCACGGGCGGCCGCTAGTTGGTGACAGGCCACGCAAGCCTGGGCCGCGGCGTGAGGTTCGCCCGGAAAAGTTTTGCCATTTTCGTCGAATAGGGCGTAACCCCAGCCATCGCTGGCCTTAAAGCGGATCCGGTCGCGCACCATAAACTGAAATCTCTTAACTCCCGAAGGAACGGCGGAGGAGGGAAAGGCGGGATCGTCTTCAGTCTTCCGGCCGATTTTGCCGAACATGGCTCCGTCGGGAAAATCCGTTAGCCCTTTGGCCAAAGCGCGAAACGCCAGCTCGTTGGCGTAAGTGAATCGCATTTCGCTCGAATCCCTGCGGTACCGGACGGTGACAAAGTTCCACTTATCAGGAAAGCCTTTGAAATCATTGAGCGAGTAGCCATTCATTTGCGTGCGGCCGGCGTAGGGATCCGGGTTGTTCTCCGGTTGCACCAGAGCGCCGCAGGCCATGATAAATGAAAGGAGTAGCCCCATCTAGAAGTTAAACTTCTCGATAAGATTGGCCACGGTCCGCGCATGCTCCGGAATTGTCGTTTGTGGCGCCGGCGCCGCGGCTTCGCCTTCAGCAACGGCATCGGGCTCAGCTAACACCGGTTCCCATTTTTCTAAAATGGCGTATTGCGCGCGCGCTTTTTTTGCAATCGATTGCAAAATTCTTTGGCCGCCTTTTTCGATGGCGAACTGGTAGGTAAACGTTTTTTGATGGCCTAGCCACACCCTGGCCTGGTACCCCATATCCTCATTGAGGTTCATCAGCGTGCGGGTGACTTCGTTAAGGTGATTGGTGATCAAAACCACCAGCACTTCGTCTTCATAAATTGCAATCTTGCTCACTTCAAATTGCGTTCCAATAGAATCGCCGGTCATTTTTGTCGAATCAATAAATAGTGGATTTGCCTTCGCCATTACCACAGCTCCTTAGCCAACTGGGTGTAGGCTTTAGCCGCTCCGCAATTGGGCGCGTATTTGTAAACAGGCGCATGCTTATGGTGCGCTTCTTCCACGGCGATATTGTCGGGAATGTAATTGGCGTAAACTTTTAAACCGTACGTTTCCTGCACCTGGCGGATCACCTCGCGGGCAATGCGGCGGTCTTTAAAACGAGTGATCACCACTCCACGGATTCCCACTTTATAACCCAGGCCCGTGCGGATGTTTTGAAGGGTATCTAAGATCAGCTCAATTCCCTTGAGCGAAAAATACTCAGGGCAAATGGGAATAATAATATCTTTGGAGGCCATCAACGCATTGACCGTCATCAATCCCAGGGACGGTGAGCAATCAAATAAAATGGAATCATATTTGCGGACAATCGGCTCCAGCTTCCGCCGCAAAATGGTCTCGCGGCCAAAATGGGCGGCCAGTTGCACGTCGATGCCGCTCAACAAAATTTCCGCCGGTATGACATCGATCCCGAACGGCTCAGAGTGCACAATGGTCTCCTCAATTTGGCAGGCGCCCATCACCACATCAAAAATCGTTTTTTCAAAATCCTGATCGCCGAATATGGCTTTAGTGGCGGATGACTGCGGATCGAGATCGATCAGTAAAACTTTTTTGCCCATTGCGGCCCAGCTCGAAGCGACATTGAGGGAGGTGGTGGTTTTCGCGACGCCACCTTTTTGATTGATCACGGATACGACGGACATGCGGCACCACCTTTTGTCCATGATGCCTGAGCTGTTTGGAGTTCATCAACCACACCAGGACCAAAGGCTAAGTTATTATGATTCAAAAATGGAGTTTCACGCCGGCTTTGCTGTAAAGGTCGTCCAAGACTTGATTGCCCATTACGATCGCCCGTTGGGAGCGCACTATTTTGCGGGAATTTTCCAAGATCTCGGGCGTGACCTTTTTCAAATCCATACCCTGGTTGGACATAAATGTGCGGACGTCGTCCTCAGTCGGTTCACCCGACGCGCTGGCTTTATCCAGCCACTGTTCAGGGGTAAGTTGCGCTTTTTGGGCTTCAAGTTCCAGCATCTTGCGCTTCACCCGAATAACGATGGCCGCTTGCACCTCGGCATGGAGCAAATCGAGAACTTCGCGGTCTTGCACCACGCCGCCGTCAAAAGTGGCAAACGCCCGCTCGGGATGGGACACGCTCCACCGGCCGGCAATAAATCCAACTAAGGCTCCCGCCACCAAAACTCCACCCAATATTATGCACATCTTTTGTGTTCCAGATTTTTTCACTGCACATCTCCTCCGCAAATCGGGTTGCCAATGGTCAGCGGACCGTTGGTGCATGGCACGACCGCGTTGAGAATATTCACGGTCGCGGTATTGGTGTCAAAGATCCCGGTGTTCAAAATTAAATTGCCGATGTTCACGGATTCACCAGCGGTGGTGTTGATCCGTGTGCCCGCGGACGCCGTCCAAGTGCTGGTCGGAGCACCGGTGTTCACAGTGGCGGCGAAAGAGGCGGATCCGTTCACCAGCATAATCGGCGTGGTGTTATCAAAATTTATGTCATTACTAAACACGACGGCGCGATTCCGCTTGTCGATGGTGACGGTGCCGGTCAAATCGTTATTCCCCGCCCCCGCCGATGTGTCGACCGAGGCCAGGGCGCCCGACCCGAGAAAGGTCAGCGCCTGAGTGCCAGTGAAGGTATTGGTGAACACCACGCTGGTGGGAACCGTGCCCGTGCCGACGATCTCGACCGTCCCGCCATTCGCCGTTCCGCCCACGTTGGGGCCGTAGGTTATGCGGTTCATAACTTCAAGAGTGCCGGTTAGTGTGAAGGGTCCGGCGTTGTCAAAATTTGCTCGATAATAAGTGTTGGTGCCGGGAACAATGGCGGCGGCCGCGATGGCTGCGAATTGTACGGTCGCTTGGTTGGGAATCATAAGGGCCGTGCCCGTCCAGTCATAGGGGTTACGAAAGTTGAAAGTGGTGTTGGTGCCAAAGACTACCGTCTTAGGTGAGTTCGCGGTCACAGAAAAGCTAGGAATTCGAGATCCATTTACATTGTTGATTGTTTGATTGGTGGCGGTCACTCCACCTACGAGCCGCAAGATGCCGGTGCCCGCGCACCCGCGTGTGGTGTTGGCCCCCGTGATATTGGTAATCAAACCGGCCTGTGCAATCACACCCGCACCCACTCCTTTAGCTAAATTACACGCTCCGCCAGTGCTGCCGAGATTTAAGGTGCCCACCATATTAAGCGTGTCCGCGAGCGTGACGACCGGAGTGGTAGAACCCGAGATATCGACATTGTCGTAAACGGGCGTGGCGCCGGCGGTGATGGTCACATTGTTATTGGTGTTGAAGCGCATTGTGGAGCCGGTCGAAACTAAACTCCCGGTTCCAAGCCAAGTGTAGTTATTGGAGAACGCCAAAATCGAGGCCGGAGCAAAGGTCGTGGTGCTCGCGGCGGCGGTGAACACCAAGAATCCGGGCATCAACGCCGCCGAAGCATTGGTCACGGTGCGATTCGCGGCGCCAGACAATGCCACCACCGTCCCTCCGCTACACCCGATCGCACCCGCGAAAGTCACGCCGCCGGTTCCGGTTTGATTGAGCATTCCGGCAGTGGTGGTGCAAGTGCCGCCGGTGGGACCGATAGTGAGAATATTGGACACAATGGCGGTGCCGATTGTGGTCATGGTCGCGGTGGCCGACGGCAGGTAACTTATGTTGTAATAGGGATCCGTGCGAAAAACATTGGTGGTACTGGCGGCCGGCGCGAATTGCAGAGTGGTGCCGGTGGTTACAAGCGGCGCCAAACCTGATTGCGTGTAGTTGCCTGAGAAAATAAATGTTCCGCCCGAAGTGAAAGTGATGGGCCCGGTGGAGTTGGCGAGTTGAAATGGCGGAATGGTATTGGTGGTGCCGGAGGCCGTAATACTCTGCGCTCCGCTACCATTGAAGCGAAGAAGTGTGGTGCCTCGGTAACCCAAATTATTAATCACGGCGTTGCCGGTGGCGTGGATGATTCCACCGTTGATCGTTCCCACTGCAATGTCACCCATGGTGACCGTACCCGCTACGGTAGCGGTGCCCGCGAGAGTGAAAGTGGCCCCGCTTCCGCCAATGGTCAGCGCGCCCGCGATATTTCCGATGGGGCTCGTGGCAATGGAGATCGTCGTTGCACCCGTGCCATTGAAATTCATAAGCGTCGAACTGGGAGTAAATACACCCCCGGTTTTTAGGAAATGTCCGCCCGCAGTGGTAAAGGTGAACGCGCCGCCTACAAATGTTCCCGCTTCCTGCTTCCAGCCGCCGAGCAAAGTGGTGAGCGGTGCGCTTTGGGTAATAGTGCCGGTGTAACCGGGCTGCATTTGCACGCCATAAAGTGTTTGCGCGGCATTGACCGTGGCATTGCAGAAGATTCCTCCTCCGCAGAACGAATTTTCGAACACGGCGGTGTCGGCCGGTCCGGGAA
>JANMVK010000567.1:0-8431 GCA_031392725.1 Pseudobdellovibrionaceae bacterium | reverse complement strand
AGGCGGCGGCGCCGGCGGCTACGCCAAAGTGATGAGCGAAGCGTTTATCAAAGCGGAAATGGAATTGTTTGCGCAACAAGCTAAAGACGTGGATATCATCATCACCACCGCATTAATCCCCGGCAAACGCGCGCCGGTGCTGATCACCACCGAAATGGTCAAGTCGATGAAGCCCGGAAGTGTGGTGGTGGATCTCGCCGCCGAACAACAGGGAAACTGCGAACTCACCGAGCCCGGCCAAGTCACGGTCAAACATGGCGTCACCATTATCGGCTACACCGATTTGCCCAGCCGCCTAGCCAAACAATCCTCGCAACTCTACGCCAACAATTTATGGCGGATGATGGAAGAACTCAGCCCGAAAAAAGACGGCGCCATCACCATCAACATGGAAGACGAAGTCATTCGCGGCCCCACCGTCGCTAAGGGCGGCGAAATCACCTGGCCCGCGCCGCCGCCGAAACTCAGCATGGCGCCCGCGGGTCCCTCAAAAAAACCTGCGGTCCACAAAAAACCGGAGCCGAAAAAAAGTGGACCTGGCGCTTATGTCTTGATGGCGGTTATGGGCGGACTGTTATTGTGGCTCGGCCAAGTGGCGCCTTCCGCTTTCTTAAGCCAGCTCACCGTATTTATTTTATCCTGCTTTGTCGGCTATATGGTGGTATGGAATGTGAAGTCCGCGCTCCACACCCCGCTTATGAGCGTGACCAACGCCATCAGTGGCATCATCGCGGTCGGCGCGATCTTACAAGTTTCATCAGACAACACCATCGTGCAAGCTCTCGCCGGAGTGGCGATTTTGCTTTCCACCATTAACATCGTCGGTGGATTTTTAGTCACTCAGCGCATGCTCACCATGTTTAAGAGGTAACGTCCGTGTCAGAAGGTATTTTCACAGTCAGCTATTTGATCGCCGGGATTCTGTTTATTCTCAGCCTGGGCGGCTTGAGTGATCAGGAGTCATCACGCCGGGGCAATCTCTACGGCATGATCGGCATGGCGCTCGCCTTTGGCGTCACCATTTTAAGTCCGCACGTGCAGTCTTATGGAATTCTCCTCGGAACCTTGGTGGTCGGCGGCGTAATCGGCGCCACTCTCGCCCGGCGCATTCAAATGACCTCCATGCCGGAACTGGTGGCCATGATGCACAGTTTTGTGGGGCTGGCCGCCGTGCTGGTCGGTTTCAACAACTATCTCGCCCCGGCCCACGAGCTGGCGGGCGCCGCCAAGACCATTCATGACGTGGAAGTTTATTTGGGAATTTTAATCGGCGCGATGACTTTTTCCGGATCGATCATCGCCTTTGGTAAACTCAGCGGAAAAATTTCCGGCAAACCGATTATGCTCCCCGCCCGCCACTGGTTGAATCTCTGCATCGGTTTATGCGCGCTGGGCGTGGGTTACTGGTTTCTCATGACTGCCAACACAACAGATGGAATGTGCGCGCTGCTGATTATGACCGGACTGGCGCTGGTGTTTGGTGTGCATATGGTGGTCGCCATCGGCGGCGCTGATATGCCCGTGGTCGTCAGCATGCTCAACAGTTATTCCGGATGGGCCGCCGCCGCGACCGGCTTTATGCTGAACAATGATTTATTGATTGTGACCGGCGCTTTGGTCGGATCGAGCGGCGCGATTTTAAGTTACATCATGTGCGCGGCCATGAACCGCCAATTCCTCAGCGTGATCGCGGGCGGATTCGGCAGTGATGGTGGTGCCCCCGCTCCCGCGGGTGGAGCGGTTCCTCAAGGGGAAGTGACCGCGATCAGCGCCGACGAAGTGGCGCAGGCGCTTAAAAGCAGTAAACAGGTGGTGATCGTTCCCGGATACGGAATGGCGGTGTCCCACGCTCAGCATATTATTTATGAAATCGCGGTTCGACTTAAAGCCCAAGGCGTGAAAGTGCGTTTCGCCATTCACCCGGTGGCCGGCCGTATGCCGGGCCATATGAACGTGCTGCTGGCCGAGGCGAAGGTTCCCTATGACATCGTTCTCGAGATGGATGAGATCAACGAAGACTTCGCAAAGACCGATGTGGTGATCGTCATTGGCGCGAACGACATCGTCAATCCCTCGGCACTAGACGACCCCAATAGCCCCATCGGCGGAATGCCGGTCCTGGAAGTGTGGCATGCGAAGATGGTGGTGGTCTCCAAGCGCGGCATGAGCACGGGTTATGCCGGCGTCGACAATCCCCTGTTCTACAAAGACAACACGCGCATGCTGTTTGGTGACGCCCGCGAAAAAATGGATGAAGTGCTGAAGGGTCTCGTCTAATGGAAATGTTTAATGGGAAAGTTAAAAATGTGGCGGTGGTGACTAGGCCTGAGACTGTGGAAGCCGAAAAGGCCGCGGAGCTGATCACCAAGTGGTTTGAGCGTAAAGGCATCAACGTATTCAGCGCGCCCGATCAAAAAATCCGCGGCGCTAAAAAATTAAAAAATCCGGCACTCTTACAACTCGTCGTGGTGCTCGGCGGAGACGGCACCTACTTAGGCGCCGTCCGCATGCTCAAAGGCCACCGCGTGCCCACCATCGGCTTTAATCTGGGCAGCCTCGGCTTCCTCACCTTCACTCCCGCTGAAGAAATGATGAACACGCTGAAAGCGGCGCTCGCCGGCAAACTCGAAGTGCGCAACCGCGCCATGGTCAAAATTAAAAAGAAACCGCACAAAGGTGAAATCGAAACCTTTTACGCGCTCAATGATCTGGTGATTGAACGCGGATCGCTCAGCCGCTTAATCAGCATCACCATCACCATCGATCATGTGCCGATCACCTCGGTCAAAGCCGATGGTTTGATTATCGCCACACCTACGGGCTCTTCGGCATACAATCTGGCCGCCGGCGGACCGCTACTTCATCCCGAGGTGAAGGCCTTGGTGGTCACTCCGATTTGCTCGCACAGCCTCACCACGCGCCCGTTTATTTTTCCCGATGACCGCGGCATCGTATTCACCACTGATGAAATGGCGGTGCTCACGGTCGATGGGGTTAAATCGGCAACACTGTCTCATTTTGATAAGGTCAGCGTCGAGAGGGACGCCAATGATCACCTCTTCCTGCGAAATCCGGGAACCAATTACTTCAGCATCATTAAAGAGAAGCTGAAGTTTGGCGAACGTAACTAGTTGATATATAATAAAAGAGGATTGGATTAGGGACCCTGTTATGGAGAAGCAACGGGGTTAGCATGAGCACAGCCAAGTTGGTCGACGACTCGGGAATCACACACCTAGAACTATATCCCAACGGCAATTACAAATCCTTTAGGCCGACAGTGGTCACGCAATGGCGCATGTGCGGCCACAACATCAAGGTGCGCGCCGACACCTTGGTGCAGTTCTACGAAAATGGCAATTTTAAGTCCTTCACTTTATTTGAAGACGCCAAATTCCAGTGTTACGGCGTGGAAGTTATGGTTATGGGCGGAACACTTGTAGAATTTTATGATCACGGCGGACTCAAACAAATAATTACCACGGCCCAGGGTCTCGGGTTTTTCAGATCCCCCGGGTGGCCTTACCAGGGATATGTCTACGACCCCAACACATTCATTAGTTTTTTATCCAATGGCCGGGTGAAATCCGTCAAGCCTATGCAAAATTAGCTACTCACATCCCCGACTGTTCTTGATGGTCATCTTCCGGCTGTTGCGAGGTGCGCGGGTCCGGCAGTGGATTATTGTTGGGAGTCGGAGCCACGCGGGGCTCACGCGGATATCTCGTATCATAATTAGGTGGCAGAGGCTGAGTGTCCTGCGGAATGATGGGCCGGGCATCTTGGGGCAACACACGTGCAGGATTGCCCGATTTTCCGGTGGTGTCGGTGCCTGGATCGGTTGGACTTTGATTGGGCTGTTGGGTTTGGGCCCATCCGGCGGCTCCAAAACCCAAAATAACTACTGTAGCGGCGGAAATCAGTGCTGAACGCATTACGAACTCCTTTGTTGCGGGTAAAACTGTGCAAGAATTACGCTGGGGAAAAAATGGGCGTTGGACGACAGGGCGTTATCCCTCTATACTTGTGAAACATGGAAAATGTCGAAACGCCTACATGGCGCAAATGCAACTCGTGCAAAAAAAATATCGCCTACGGAACCAAGCACTATGTGTGCAGCGTCTCCACTTGCAATGGACAGCGCACCGGTTACGTATTTTGTTCGGTCTCCTGCTTTGAAGTGCATTTGCCCGCCGCGCGCCATAAAGATGCGGCCGCCATCGAGCAATTCTCGCCCCGCTCAGAGCCCTCTCGCAAAATCATCAGTGCGCCCGGAGCGGCGACGGCCTCAACCTCCAACTTTGGTGGGGCGAAGACCGCCATTCCTCGTGATATTCTGATTATTGCCTCACGTTTGAAGGAATACATTCTCGCCCGCGGCGACATGAACACTTCAGCCGGAGTGATGGAAGTTTTGTCCGAGCAGGTCCGCCGCGTTTGCGACAAGGCCATCGACAACGCCCGCAACGAGGGCCGCAAAACGGTTTTAGACCGCGATTTTAAATTTCAAAAAGAATAGCCATAGATGGTTGCCGCTTGCCCGGCGCAGTCGGCGGTGTTGGCCACGATCACTTTGCCGCAGGTGTAGAGCGGCTTACTCTGTCCATCGGCATGTACCGCCGCTGAAGCATATCCAAGTAAAACTCCCCCGTTGAAGCCACTACAGGTTGCAGCCTGGTCGATAAAACTATAAATAAAAAGAAGCGCTCGGCAGCGGTACAGCGGAATCTGCGCTTGCGCATTCGCCGTTTTAAACAGCTTGAAGGCCGGAGCCTCATAAGCATAACCCAACGCCACAGGCGCCGGGTCGTTGAGAAGCAAGGACCAATCGTAAATAAACGGTGGATTCAACCCCTGCGCGGTTTTGTACCGTTGAACCACTTGCGCGGGTCCCGCGCAGGTGCCGCCCGCCAAAACATATTCCGCATTGCAGGTCAGAGCGACGCAGGCGTCATAAGCCGTGCCGTTCCATGATTGTTCGCCACTGCCGTTGGCCAACGTGCATGATTTTTTGTTACTCACACAAAGAGAATTTTCGCTGTGAAACCCCGCCGCGCAGACCGCCAACACGCACGAACCGTAAGTGCCGTTATTAAATTCTTGCTGGCCCGATCCGCTGGACAGTGAACATGGGATGTACTGCGCGTGACAGACGCCCTGGTAGGCAATCTCAGTGCTAGCGCAATTGACGCTCGCTTGGCTGACGACTTCTTCAGTGTTGTCGGGCGCGCCTTGTAATGAACAGTTTTGAAAGCCAATAGTTAACACCATGGCGCAAAGGATAAAAAATCCAATTGGAATCACAGAAAAACGCATTCGATTGTCCCCTCACCAGGTCCAGCAATAAGAATGTCATGAGGCCATGACGCCGTCGAGGGCCCGTCTCATAATGAGGCTTACCTGGAACCCAAAATCACGTGGCGGTCCGGCAGTTGGAAGATTTCAATGAATTTACTGAACGTGGCTTCGCTCAAAGCGAGAGAGCGGTCAATGCACGCGCGGGTGTCGGTCTCAAGCCGGCCGATGGTGAATGCTCCGTTTGAATCCTGAATTAGGTCACGGTTCTCAGGGCGCGCCAGCCAGCGCAGAATCATGGCTTGGTCGGCTTCCAAGTGAAATTGCAAGCCATAGACCTTGCTGCCATAACGGAAGGCTTGGCCCTGAACCATTTCTGAGAACGCCAAATGCACGGACGCCTTGGGCGGTTCGAATTCATCTTGATGGAGCTGAAATACTTTTTCGCTGTGCTGATATTTTTGGAAGAGAGGATCGCTTTTTCCCTCTGGAGTCAGATCGACATTGTACCAGCCCATTTCCCACTGCTTGGCTTTGCGCACCGGCGCCCCGAGCGCGGCCGCGATCAGCTGCGCGCCCAAACAAATCCCCAAGATGGGAATGTCGCGTTTTAGTGCTTCATCAATCAATCTCATTTCCACACTCAAGTGCGGATATTTATCGGCCTCGTAAACCCCCATGGGACCGCCGAGCACAATTAGGCCATTGTAACCTTCGAGATCCGGCTGAGTGTTAGGATGGCGCCCAAAGTTGACGTAGCGGATGCGGAATCCCGCGGACTTGAGCATGGGATTTAGAGTGCCCAAAGGCTCGTGACCGACATGCTGAAAGATCATGATCTTACGCATGAACCTAGTTTAAATGGTGAGACGCCGGCATACAAGCCGGCGTCCGCGAAAGTCTAGATTTTTAAATCAAATCAGATTACGGACACTCGCCTGTCACCGCAGTGGCAAACAGAGCTTTGTTGTCCAGAAAGACCTTTAACGGAACGCAGAGCTGGTTGCCCTTGATTTCGATAAAGGTTCCGCGCTCGCCCCTAGGCGAAAGCTTTTGCACGGGCGCGGTATTATTCATGCACATGTCCATGCCGTGTCCGCCTCCGCCACTAATATAACAGCGCAACGGATCCAATTCATTTTCCAGTATCTGTTCCAGATTTCCCTCGGTCGGATCGGCACCGGCCAACGCGTCATTAATAAATCCCGCGGCTTCATCAGCAGTCATTGGAGGCAGGCTGCCGGCGGCATCGTCGGTGCCATTGGAATCTATCGCGCCGTTGGCGTCATCGGTGGCCCCTTGGCCAATGGCTCCTTCAGCATCATTTGTGGATTTACTTTGCGAATTGGTTCCGCCGAACTCTGCTGGACCACACCCAAAGAGCAGGAGGCTCGCTAGGCTGCATATCAATAGTTGTCTCATTGTTGGACTCCTTCTGTTAACCCGGAGCCCAAATTCCAATTACTCACTATTGCAAGAGTCGGGTCAGGTTTGGCACCGCGTAGGTTTGAACCCACGCGGAAAACGTGACCAGAGATAAGACACTGACCAAACACTTCATAAATTCCGCGGTTTTGTCGATAGGAAATGTTGAATGAACAGTGAAGATAAACTAGAAAATCCACCCGCGGAATTGCTTGAAGAGAAACCTTCACGGTCTAAGACCAAGATAATTCTCATGTCTTCCCTTGGGGTGCTATTACTTCTCGTCGTGGCCACATCAGTGAAGCTGATTTTCGAAGGTGCCGACGGCTTTATCGATCGTGATTCAAAAGCAACTGAGGAGGCCAAACCGCCTCCAACGGCGACTGAGATCATCGCCATGGAATTTTCCGGAAAAATTGAAACCGCTCCGGTAAAACCAGAGGAATTGGCCGAACCTGCACCAGGCGCCATCCCCTCAGCCAGCGATCATGAATCGCGCGAGATCGACGAGGTCGTCGCCAGCGCCCCGACCGAAAAGCCCAAAGACGAAAAAAAGATGGACCGTAAACCGACGGCCACTGAGAAAATAAAAGACAAACCCAACCATGCACTAGCCTTTGACAAATCCGGCAGCAAAGTTTCAAAAAATTTGGATCAGAAAAAGGTGATGCAGATGCTGGCCAAGAAATTGGACAAAAGCTGCTCGCCCAAATTGCCCGATAAGACTAAATCACTCAAAGCGCAAATCAGTTTGTCAAAAACCGGGAGCATCGCCAATATCAAGGTCACACCCAGCGCGGTGGAAGCCGAACTGGCTAAGTGCATGCGCAAAAAACTGGGCGACGATAAAGCGCTAAAGCCCAAGAACAAAGCGGTCGCGCAGATCACTGTACAATTTAAAATTAAGTAGAGCGGCCGAACACAAAGGCGGTGACCGGAATGCCGCCATTTAAAAACGGACGTTTCTCGAGAACCTTCCAACCCATGGGCAATTGAAATTTCCCCTTCACCACTTTGGTGGGCAGGATAAAGCAAGCGCGGTCAGGTTTGGCGACCCGGTCCGACGCCGCGAACAACTTCACATATAAATCCGCTAACGGCTCTTTAACTTTGATGCGCTCACCGTAAGGCGGATTGCAGAACAGCCAGCGCGCGGTTTCCGCTTTCGGCATGGGCTCGGCTGTAAAAAAATCCACAGGCTTGAGGTTCAGGCGAGGCCCGTGCGCGCTTTTTAAATTCACCTTCGCCGCATCCACCGTCTTTTTGTCCACTTCATAACCGACCAGCGACACCACTTCATGACGCTTCACTTTTAGTCCCGGTTGCTGAATGTCTTTGGCGGGAAAAGTCTCAAACGCGAATTCGCGCTTCGCTACTAACAGATCACGGCCGGCGGCCTCCAGCAGAAAAGTTCCGCTGCCCATCATGGGATCAATAATTTCAACAGGGCCTTCCGTCGGATGAGCGCGGCCCACCAATTGAATCAAAGCGGCGGCGATCGTTTCGCGCAAGGGCGCGATGCCGATGTGCTCGCGCTCCCCGCGCTTATGCAGGCGCTCGCCGGATGTGTCGAGGCTCAACGTGCATTCGTCCTCCACAAAGCGCACATACAAATTGGCTTTCATGCCCCGTTGGGTGATGGCCTTCACTGATTTTTGATACGCCATCCACGCATCGAGGCAGGTCTCATCAATCCGGCGCTTGATCTTAA
>JANMVK010000428.1:0-1575 GCA_031392725.1 Pseudobdellovibrionaceae bacterium | reverse complement strand
GCAGTGTCCGTTCAAATTGCCCAGTTTCTTGCGCATTGATGCGGAAGTACGTGGAGAGATCGAGCGGACAGCGCACGCCCTTAGGAATGTAACAAAAAGATCCATCGGAAAAAACCGCGGCGTTCAAAGCGGCAAAAAAATTGTCAGCCGCCGGCACCACGGTGCCCAAGTATTTTCTCACAATCTCCGGATGGGTTTTCACCGCCTCGGAAATCGAGCAAAACACGACGCCGTGCTTTTCCAAAGTCTCTTTATGCGTGGTGCCCAAGGATACGGAATCGAATACGACATCAATGGCTACGCCACTGATGCGCTTTTGTTCGGTTAAAGGAATCCCCAGGCGCTCAAAGGTTTTTAGCAACTCGGGATCCAATTCGTCGAGCGACTTGGGCTTCTCATTCATGGATTTTGGCGCCGAATAATAATAAAGATCCTGATAGTTGATCGGCTTATATTCCGCGTGCGCCCAATGCGGCTCTTCCATTTTCAGCCAATGGCGGTAGGCATTCAGCCGGTATTCGAGCAGCCACTCAGGCTCGCTCTTCTTGCCCGAAATAATCCGGATGATGTCCTCGCTGAGACCTTTAGCAATTCTTTCGCTCTCAACGTCGGTGACAAAACCGTGTTTGTACTCCGTTTTAACTTCGCTCATGCCTGCGCCTCGGATATTCGATCGCCGGTAGGGCCGGTTTCCCGCAGTCGCAACAATTCCCCGACGGTGATGTTCTGATAAAATTCTTGATACTTGCGGTTGAGTATGGTGATCGGGCTGATGATATTGCAGTTCGGTTTCAATTCGCACTCGCCGCGACCGTGCAAACATTTAGCGGCGGCGATTGGGCCCAAAATTAATTGCATCAAATCATAAAGCGACAAACGCGAAAGATCGCGCACCAGAACGTATCCGCCGTGCGCGCCTTGTTCCGAACGCAAAATTCCATGGCGGCCCATGCGTTGTAAAACGCGGGCGGTGGCATCGAAGGGACATCCCACCGCATCGACTATTTCTTTGGCCGATGTCAGTTCGCCCGGACGCTTATTCGCCATGATTTTTAGCGCCATCAGGGCATATTCAACTTTTCGATTCAGGCGGGTCATTGAGGCCTATCCTATTGACTTGATTAGTCTCTGGGAGCTAAATGCAAACCATCCGATAATCAAGTGATTACTAGATATATACGCCTAAAAATAGCTTAATTAAAGGAATTCTTCGCAGTGTTTGGCGCCATTCAACGACTCATCCTGATCTCCGCTGGAACACTATTCGTGACCTTTTTAGCAGTCCTTTTTGTGCGGTGGGCCGGAAACCAGCAAAGCTTCGCCCCTCCGCCGCATCCATGGTTTGCCGTCGCGGAGTGGACTCTGTATGAACCTTCGCCCAGTGAGTTGTGCCTTGGTAAATCCGTTCCCAGTTCGGTGAAGCCCGAATGGCTCGTCTGGGTGCGCGTGCACCGGACTGCGCAGGGCTGGAGCGTGAAATGTGAAACTCCCATGCCCCTCAAAACTTTGCTGGAAAATTCGCGCCACTCCAACTGGCTGGTGTTCGTCGACAGTCACGACACTACCACTCTGGAG
>JANMVK010000389.1:0-1617 GCA_031392725.1 Pseudobdellovibrionaceae bacterium | reverse complement strand
TACCATAGGATTTATCCCCTTTGTTTAGTTAAAAGTAGCCGGGAGACTAAAATTGCAAAACAAAGGCCACGATTGTTATCACCGTGTGTGGGATGTCGTCATTGACTGGGTGCCAATATGCCCCGTTTCTCGCGAAAATACGCACCAATCATAATTTTTAATTCGGCCGCGAGTTCATCTTTGGAATACGCCTGCGACTCATCGAATAACATTGTCTGCACAATTCCCATCACCGCGTTGCACGACAAAAATGCCATGCGGGCATATTCTTGCTTATTCAAACCCGGCTGCAGACTTTCAATGTGGTCCGCCAATCTGTTGACCACCTGCTGCCGCAAATAAAATAAAATCGGAACGCGCTGGAGCTCAGGAGCCTTTTTAAAAACCTCGCGCATCTTGGCTTTGTCGTCCATAAATACGCCGAGCACGTGATCGACCATCAACGACACCGCCTCATTCAAATCTTTGCCCTTAAGCTGATCCACCGCTTTATTCACATCAGCTGAGGTCGTCGTAATCGCGATATCCAGGACCGCCTCAAGAATCGAATTCTTGTTGGGAAAATATTGATAGAGCGAGCCAATGCTCACGCCCGCCATCTCCGCTACTTTTTTAGTGGTCAAATTGTCGCTGCCAACACCCGGCAGAATGCGAACCGTGGCTTCGTAAATCGCCTCGACCAGAGCCTTGGAGCGGCTCTGCTTTGGTGATTTTCTGGGTGAATTCGAATTCTTATCCATCTGCGCCATTCCCCCCGACCGAACGGTGCCGGGCGAGTCGCCAAGAGTTATCCCACCTGCTAAATTAAAAGTCCAGAGCGGGAGGTATTTATGAAAGCTCTAAAAACTCTGTGGATTCGGTATAAACTTTTGCGCGGATTTATCTTTCTGGTGCGCCACCCTGAGCGAACTGATGTGATCATTGAGGGGATTCAGCTGCTTGAGAAAATGCCCGACCAATCGGTGATTCAGACTCTGCTCACGGGAATGATGGCACATCCGGAATATAAGCAGCTGCACGATGAGGGATATTTGCCGAAGACTCCCAAGTTGGACGCCTTAAAAAATATGCCGGAAGAATCTTTTGGCCACGCCCTGTTTGAACATTTGGACTCCAACGGAATCAACTTCGATGTGTGGCCCAATCAGCCGCCACAAACCGCGCTTCAATACGTAAATCGCAGAATGTATTTGGATCATGATCTGTGGCATGTGCTGCTCGGTAAAACCACTGCGATTCCGGATGAGCTCGCGATCCAGGCGTTCAATGTCGCGCAATTGCGCACGCCGTTTGCCGCGCTGATTATTTCCGGCGGAATTTTAAACCTGCTGCGGAAAAGTCCGCTCGACGCCGCCGATGCCATCGGCCACATCGCTTCGGGATATCAGCAAGGCAAGAAGGCTAAATTTTTATTAGGCGTGAAGTTGCACGAAATGTTTGAGCGCCCTCTGGCGGAAGTGCGCCATGCCTGCGGAATTCAGGTTCACTAAGCCGAAGCTTTTTGCGTGTTGGGTTTCAGTGAGAGGCGGTAGCCCTTACCGTGGATCGATGAAATGGCTTTGGAATATTCGCCGAGCAGACGGCGGATGGAATAAATATGGGTGTCGATGGTGCGGT
>JANMVK010000376.1:0-2319 GCA_031392725.1 Pseudobdellovibrionaceae bacterium | reverse complement strand
GGTTGGAGGTGGCCGACGAGGCCGGGACCAAAGCTTTTATCCACGAAAATTATGTGTGGAAACCAGTTATGGTTAATTCGTTTAGCTTTTAGTCGCGCGTCCGCCGGGCGGCCGCTTTTGATCATTGCGCGGCCGGCAGCGGCCGCTTTGTGCGCCGGGTACGGCCGCCGCGTGTCTCATAGTGAGACGATTGCGAACTCTGCTTTTCTCCCAGACTTTCATCCCGTAAAATTACTCGATGCATTACTAGGTGTAAGACCCTTTAAGAAATCTGCTTGCAAAAAGGTTACGGGTAATGTGTAAATAGTTCAGTTCCAAATTGGCACTGAGTCTTAGCGGCTCGCCAGGGTGGGACGGGGACGAATTAGGGGGAGAGAACATGTCGCTGTCACGAGAACTCATCGAGAAGTGCAAGAACAAGCTAGTCGCAGCTAAAGCCGAGATCCTAAACCGCGTTCGGGAATCCCGCGCGGACCTTTATAACAGTGAAGACGCTAAAGGCGGCGATGAAGGGGACCAAACTTTGCGGGCCTTGGCCGAAAGTGAATTCCTCAGCATGCACGAACGCTTGCGCAAGAATCTGATGGAAATTGAGTCGGCTTTGGCCCGAATTGAAAAAGGCCTCTACGGAATCTGCGAAGAGACGGAAGAGCTTATCGAGCCCGATCGTCTATTGGCCATTCCGTGGACGCGCCTCAGCATCGAAGGTGCTGAAATCCGCGAGAGCATAGGTAAAAAGTACGCCCGCTAGTAGCCGGGTCTAAAGAATTGCTTTACCGTTTATCGGTCACGATAAACGGGAGGCAAGGATGTTTTCTAAAGTAATCACTCTAGTAATTTTGGTTTCACTCACGGCCGCAGCAAATGCGGCCGACTCATTAAAGCCCTACAATATAGACAAACAAGCGGTGACGGTGTCGGGAGTTTCCTCCGGCGCGTTTATGGCCGTGCAATTGGAAGTAGCCTACTCCGCTACTTTTAGCGGCGCCGGCAGTGTGGCGGGCGGCACCTACTGGTGCGCGCAGGGCAATGCGCAGCGGGCACAGACGGTGTGTATGAATCAGCCGGAGGCGGTGAAGTCGAACGATCATGTGCTAAAGGCGCGGGAATGGGCGGCGCAGGGATTGATTGATCCGGTGGAGAATCTTCGTTCCCACAAGGTCTATATATATGCGAGTGCCAAGGATGCGATCATTAAGCCGGGCCATAGTGATAAGCTGGTTGAGTTCTACGGCCAATTCACGGACGCGGGTAAAATTCATTTCGAAAAATCCGTTCAATCGGCGCACGGGTTTCCAACTTTGGATAAGGGCAATCTGTGCACCTTGGGATTTTTGCCGTGGCTGTTGAAATGCAATTACGACGGCGCGGGTGAGATTTTAAAAACGTTGCATGGCACCCTGCCGCGGGCCCGCGGCGCTTTTGTTGCGGGACATTTGCAAAAATTTTCGCAGGTGGAATTCGACAAGGGAGGATATTTTATGCCCGAGGGTTGGGTGTATGTGCCGGAATCCTGCGAGCGCGGCGAGAAATGTGCGCTGCACATCGCGCTTCACGGCTGCCAGATGAATCCGGATTACATCCAAGATCAGTTCGCGCGCTTGGCTGGATACAATGAGTGGGCAGAGACTAATAATATAATTGTGTTGTATCCGCAGTCGGCCAAGCATGGCCGTGAAAATCCTTATGCTTGTTGGGACTGGTTTGGGTTTACCGGTGCGGATTACTCGCTTAAGTCCGGTGTGCAGATGAGCGCGATTAAAAATATGGTTGAGCGGATGAGCGGCGGCACGGAAACTCTTTTCGGGAACTAGCCCACCAAATTATTTTAGTGTGATCAACAATCCAAGTGCAGTAAAGCCAATGGTTGAACAAGCAATGGTAATGGCGCCGAGTTTAAAAATAACAGTCGACTGGAGTTCGGTAAGTTTGATTTTAAATTCGGCAAACTCTCCTCTCAGCCCAGCGAACTCTCCCTTTAGTTCTCCGAACTCTCCCCTCAACTTGGCAAAGTCGGTCCGAACTTCTAAAATGTCGCTCTTTGTCGCCATTTCTTCCTCTATTGCAGCCATAACCAACTGAACCTGAGCTTCAGCCTGGTCCCGCCCAAAACCGACGCCCTCTAATACCTTAATATACTTCAGAGCATTGAACATCGCTAGCCTCCTAATAATCAACCGTCACATCAGGGGCTTAGATGCAATTTTGGAGGCCTAGTTAGGCTCCTCACAACAGCTCTTTGGGGTCATGACCCATCCGTATTTCGCCCCTCTGTGGCCGGAAGGTCGAATTTAAACTGACCGCGTTCCATTTCAAAAA
>JANMVK010000323.1:0-8353 GCA_031392725.1 Pseudobdellovibrionaceae bacterium | reverse complement strand
GGCGCGCTGGTCTCGATCGATCAACGAACCGAGGACACCGTGGCCTTAGTCGGCGGTTACGATTTTGTCCGCTCAAAATTTAACCGGGCGCTGCAGGCCGCGCGGCAAACGGGCTCTTCATTTAAAGTGCTGGTCTATCTTGCGGCGCTTGATAAGGAGTATACGCCTTCCACTCCCATTATCGACGCTCCGATCAGCTTTGAGGAACTGGTGGAAGAAGGCCAGGACACCAAGGCCGGCGACACGCCCGAAACTAAAACTTGGCGCCCGAAAAATAATTCCGGAAAATTCGGCGGCGATATTTTGTTCCGCAATGCTTTGATTCACTCCCTCAATGTGCCGACCGTGAAGATTATTGAAAAAATCGGCGTGGATTATGCGGCGAACTACGCCCGCCGCCTGGGAATTTTTAGCCCGCTCAATATGGATTTCACGCTCGCACTCGGTTCGAGCGGCGTGACTTTGTATGAAATGACTCGCGCCTTTGGCGTGATCGGCCGTCTCGGTAAAAAGCTGTCGCCGGTGGTTGTGCGTAGGGTTGTGGATAACTCCGGTAAGGAAATCGCCAAAGACATTACGCTGGATCAGCGCTTTAAGACCGAACTCGGCCGCATCGACGAAGATTTCGAGCAGCGCCGGCAGAATTATTTGAAAGCTCCGGATGCGTCTAAAGAGCCGCCCCTTTTCTTCCAGGACAAAGAGCAAATGATCAAACCGTCGACCGCCTACGTGTTGACCACCATCTTACAGGGTGTGGTTGACGAAACGGGAGGCACCGGTGGTGCCGCCCGCGCGCTGGGCCGCCCGGTAGCGGCGAAAACCGGGACGACCAATGGTTACTATGACGGATGGTTTGTAGGTTATACCCCCGATATCGTGTCGGGCGTCTGGGTTGGATTTGACGAGGAACGCTCCATTGGCCGTGGCGAAGTCGGGGCTAAATCGGCCCTGCCGATCTGGCTGGAATACATGAAATACGCCCATGAAAGCGTGCCGCCGCGCGGTTTTCCCGTTCCTGACGGAGTTGTGTTCGCCAACATTGACAACGAGAGTGGTCGTCTGGTGTCTTCAGGCTCGAAATCTGTGGTCCGCCAGGCGTTTATCGACGGCACCGAACCCGGTTCCGCCAATACCGCCGCGACCCCAGGTGATAACGATAAAGAATTTTTCAAAGAGGATATGTCTGAATGAAGTCGATCCACGCCTGGGGGATCAAGCAGAACAACTTAAAAGGTGTTGAGATCAATGTGCCGCTGGGTTCTTTCACAGTGGTGTGCGGTCCTTCCGGTTCAGGCAAGAGCTCCTTGGCCTTTGAGACTTTGTACGCCGAAGGCCAGCGCCGCTACATCGAGAGTTTGTCTTCCTACTCACGCCAATTTTTAAATAAAGCGCCCAAGCCTGATTTGGAAGGCATTGAGAATATTCCGCCGGCCATTTCCATTGAGCAAAAAAATTCAGTGAAGTCCTCGCGCTCGACCGTGGGCACCGCCACCGAATTGGTCGATTACATGCGGCTGATGTATGAGAAAATCGGCCACGCGTATTGTCCCACTCATAAAATTGCGCTGCGCCTCGATTCGCCGTCGTCCGCCGCCGAAAAAGTACTAGTGGAATTTAAAGGTGAGCGTGGTTATATTTTAATTCGCGTGCCGGCCGGTGAGCGAATTGCTCCTGATAAAAAGTTGGCGGGCTTGCTTAAGTCCGAAGGCTTCCAGCGGATCTACATCGCTAAAAAGGGAACGCCTAAATGGACCGCCGGTGAGAATTTCTCACGCGTGGATGTGGGCGAGGTTTATGAACTCGACGATCCCGCGTTTGCCAAGAAGGGCGTGCCCAAGTCGGAATTTTTCGTGGTGATTGACCGCGCACAGTTTGCTCTCGCGGAACAAGGCCGCTTGGCTGACTCCATGGCCGTGGCGTTCACGGCTTCGACTAAATACTCTAAAAAAATTCAAGTGCCGCACGCCGAAGTGATTACGGTTGATGGTAAACGCTTGCTGGTGAGTGAGGAAAACTCCTGCACCATTTGCGACTTCCGCTTTCCGCCCATCACCTCGGCCCTATTTTCATTTAACTCGCCGGTGGGCGCGTGCCCGACTTGCAACGGCTTCGGCAATATTCTGACATTGGATCCGAACAAAGTGATTCCCAACCCCGAATTGACGCTCGCTCAGGGCGCCATCAGTCCATTCGCCATGCCGAGCGCCGCCCAGGATCGCAAGATGCTGCGCGCGTTCTGCAAAAAAATGCGGATCAGCATGGATGTGCCGTGGAAAAAAGTGGCTGAGAAATTTAAGACCATGCTGTGGGATGGCACCGAGGATTTTTACGGCGTGAAGGGTTTGTTCGAATACCTAGATACCAAAAAATATAAAATGCATGTGCGCGTATTTATTTCGCGCTTTAAAAGTCCGTTTAAATGCAACACCTGTCACGGCTCGCGGTTAAAGCCCGAAGCCCTGCAAGTTTTGGTGCGGGAAAAATCCATCGCCGACATGACCGCGATGACACTTGAAGATCTTTACAAATTTGTAAAAACCATCGAGCTCACGGAGTTCGAAGCCACCATTTGCGTGGAACCGCTGCGCCAATTGCGCGAACGCCTGCGATTTTTAAATGATGTCGGCGTGGGCTACCTCACGGTGGACCGGCCGACCAAGACTTTGTCCGGCGGTGAGTACCAGCGCCTGCAACTGGCCAATCAACTCGGCATGGGCCTGTCGCGCACACTTTACGTGCTCGACGAACCCACAGTGGGCCTGCATCCGCGCGACACCGACCGGTTGATTTCCATTCTGAAGGGCTTACGCGAACTGGGAAATACTCTGGTCGTGGTGGAACATGATCACGATGTGATCCGCAATGCCAGTCACGTGATTGAAATGGGTCCCGGCTCGGGTCATCTCGGCGGCGAGGTGATTTACACCGGCGAAACTAAGAATTTTTTAAAGGATGCGAAATCCACCACCGCCTCTTATTTGCGCGCCAGTGAAAAATGGCTGCCGCAACGGGAGCCACGCCCGGTGGACGCGGATGAATATAAATATTTTCTCTCGTTTAAAGGCTGCTCCGGCCACAATCTAAAAAATATCAGCGTGGACATTCCGCTCAACCGCCTGGTCACCGTCACCGGCGTCAGCGGCTCGGGCAAATCCACCCTGGTCACCAAAACCATTTATCCGGCGGTCGCGCGCCACCTCGGTGTGGAGTATTTGCCGGGAATGCCGTTTAAATCGGTCAAAGGCCTGGAGCAGGTCAAGGGTGTTGTGCTGATTGATCAATCGCCCATCGGAAAAACCGCGCGCAGCAATCCGCTCACCTATTTGAAAATATTCGACGCCATCCGCACCATTATGGCCTCCTCTGGAGAAGCCAGATCGATGGGCTATACCGCCGGCTCGTTTAGCTTGAATGTGGATGGCGGCCGTTGCCCGGTGTGCCGGGGCTTGGGCTATGAATTGGTCGACATGCTGTTTATGGACGACATCGAAATCAAGTGCGATGCATGCGACGGAAAGCGCTTTCGCCCCGAGTTGCTCGAAATTCGCTACAAACATAAAAATATCGACGATATTTTGAATATGACCGTGAGTGAGGCCATGGATTTCTTTGTGGCTTATCCCAATGTGCGCCGCCCCTTGGGCGTGTTGAAGGAAGTGGGCCTGGACTATTTAAAACTCGGTCAGAGCGCCAACACTTTAAGTGGCGGTGAATCGCAGCGCATGAAGCTCGCGCGTGAGCTGGCCGGCTCGTATCAGCAACGCACTTTATATATTCTGGATGAGCCGACCACGGGTTTGCATTTCCGCGAAGTGCACTTGCTGTTGAAAGTTTTAAACCGTTTGGTCGAAGCCGGCAGCAGTGTTTTGCTGGTGGAGCACAATTTAGAAATTATCAAACATTCAGATTATGTCATCGATCTCGGTCCCGAAGCCGGCGTTGTTGGTGGTGACATCCTCGCCGCCGGCACTCCTGATGAAATCGCTAAGAAGGCCGCCAAATCCCACACCGGGCATTATTTAAAAGCCTACATGAGCGAAGGCGGGGGCCGCCTGCAATGACGTTAATTTGGAAGATGCTCTGGCCTGAGCTCAGGGTTTATTGGCGGCGTATGGTTTGGGTGGTGCTATTTGGCGTTGCCATCAGCGCAATGAAAGCCGTAACTCCCGAACTTTTGCGCCGGCTGGCCGATGCTTGGACCAAGGGCGATCAAACTCTTTGGTGGCAGATTCCGGTGGCCATCAGCGCGGCTTGGATTACCGCTGCGGTTTTGCGTTATTACCATTTATTTTGGATGCTCTACATTTCCGAACTGGTGGCGGTGAACCTGCGCCGCAAGTTAATGAACAAATATCTTACGCTGAATCTGGGTTTTTTCCAAAATTTCGTGCGCGGCTCCGGCGGTTTGATTTCGCGCATGCTCAATGACATCTCCATTATCCAAGGTGGCATTCAGAAGGTGTCGGATATCGTGCGCGAGCCTTTTATGGTCGTGTTTATTTTTGCCTATCTCTTGTATGTCGACTGGCGCCTGACCATATTTATTTTGATCGCCCTGCCCGTCACCACCGCGATTTTACGCAAATTCGCCAAAAGCGTTCGTAAATATTCGCGCCAGAATCAGGAATCCATGGAGGACCTGACTCAGATTATTAAAGAAAGCCTGGATGGCACGCGCATCGTGCAGTCATTTAATCTGCAAGACGAAATGCGCCAGCGCTTTGAAGACCAGGCCTCGGAATTTTTGCGCTCCAAGGGTAAAATCATTTCCCGCGAGGAGGCTTCGGGCCCGGTGTCGGAAAGCCTGGTCTCAATCTTCGTGGCTCTGCTGCTGATTTACATCGGCCAACGCGCGCTGCAGTCCCAATCCAGCATCGGCGATTTTATGAGCTTTATCATGGCTCTTGGGCTGCTCGCCGACTCCGCCAAAAAAGTTCAGGGCGGATATATTAAAATGCAGCAGTCGGCGGTGGCGCTGGAGCGGCTGAATTCCATTCTCGACAACACCAGCGTGGTGCCCGAAGTGGCGCAGCCGAAGTCCTTCCCCACGGTGTGGGACGGCATTGAGTTCCGCGATGTCAGTTTTAAATATGACAATGAACATGTGCTCCGGAATGTGAATTTAACAATCAAACGCGGCGAGAAAGTCGCGCTGGTCGGCTCCAGCGGAGCCGGTAAGTCCACGCTGATCAACTTATTGCCGCGCTTTTTTGATCCCACCTCAGGCCAAATTTTTATCGGCGGGATCTCTATTCATGAAATGAAACTGGAAGAACTGCGCGCCAACACGGCTTTAGTTACCCAGGACGTGTTTTTGTTTTCTGATTCGGTTGAGAAAAACATTTGGTCGGGAGATTTCAATAAGCCACCCGAGGGCGTCGAAAACGCGGCCAAGCTGGCCAATGCCCATGAATTTATTGAGAACAATCCCGAAGGTTATAATTCAAAAGTCGGTGAGCGTGGCGCCCGCTTCTCCGGCGGAGAAAAACAACGCATCAGCATCGCCCGCGCGATTTTTAAGAACGCCCCGATTTTAATTTTAGATGAAGCGACCAGCGCTTTAGATTCTGAGAGCGAACTTGAAGTGCAAAAGGGGCTCGACTCGCTTATGCAGGGCCGCACCGCTCTAGTAATTGCGCACCGCCTCTCAACGATTTCTAAATGCGACCGGATTATCGTCATGGATAAGGGCCAGATTGTGGAAGAGGGAAACCATAACGAACTCATGGTGCAAAAAGGGTCCTACTACAAATTCTTCCAATTGCAGTCGCGGCTATAACCGAGCAATATTAGTCCATGACATCACAAATGATTAAAATTGCAGCGGCCCTCACCAGTTTTATTTTCCTAGCGGGCTGTTCCGGCAAAGCGCCGGTTCAACACAAGCGTGGTCAGGCGTTTTTCAATAAGGTGCTCAATCCGGGAGAGAAATTCGACCGCGCCGAGCAAGAAATGCCCAATCTGAAAGTGCTCACTTCCAATCAAAGGTATAAAATGAGCTACGCGCTGTTCGACAATGGGAAGTTTTATTACCAAGTTCACAATCTTGGTAACGGCACCGGCACGTGGTCTTTTCAGAATGGCTCCATCCACTTGCTGGCGCCCAGGAACTTTTTTGACCTGGAGCTCAATTTGGCGGCCGCCGCCGAGCAAGGCGAGGGCATGGCCTTTCAATTTCTCGATCGCTTCGGCAACAACGTGGTGAAAGTGGAATTCCGCGATAAACCGCTTTAGCGCGAAGGCAATAAGGACGAGCTAACGCACTCGAAGGAGCGAAAGCGCGAAGTCGGCCTGCTTTCGGATTTTGTCGAAGTATGGATGATTGATGTAAAAGAGCTGCTCATCTTCCCAGCTGGAGCCCTCAGGGGGGGCGCCGCCTTGGGTGCAAAATCGATTGAACATCACCCAGACTCTCAAAATCGCCTTAATTTGGACCCGCGATAGGACAATCTCTTTTTTCCTAATCTGATACCTTAACCAGTCCATTGGAGGCTCTAAGCTGAGGAAGCATTCCTCAAACCAGTTTATCTCGGGCCCCTCTGCTCTCACCCAAATTCGTTCTTGAAACTCTCGACTTGAAATAGCAAGGAGATCGTCCACCACAAAATCGAGATCCGCTCTGAAAAATTTTTTGTTTTCCCAAATTGGCTTAAGTAGATTCATTTTGAGGTCCACAAATCTAAGAACTCAAATACCCCAAGCGGGATATGGGCGGCCTCCGCTTCGTTCTCCACAATGTTTCCAAGTTGATCTATCGGCTGACCGTGTTTAAAAAGACGCACATATGGTTTTCTTGAACCAGGAAATTTATCCTTTGGGTTGCCCGGCATGATGCGAATTCTATGTTGGCTGTTTGCAGGATGAATGAATTCAAGCCCTTGAAATTTTTCTTTGTCCATCGCTTTAGTGGCCTTTGCAGTCCAGTCATCAGGAATCCCTTTTTTCCGGGCAACCTCCGCCAATTCTTCCAGTTTTTTGTAAGCCTTCGAATTTTTGATAAGACGATACTTGGCCTGCGTCTCCTTGACGTAACCGGCAGGTCCATGCAGGATTTTTTTGGCATAACGATAACTTGCGCCACTGCCCGCAAGGACGCCTACGGCAGACAAAAAACGGTCGTTTTGATCTAAAAGATCCCCTGAAAAGAAATTCCGTCCACTTGAAGCCTCAAACAAATCAATCAGGTCATTTAATCCCGGAGCGAACGAGAGGCCCATCCGCATCATGTCCATGTATAAGGTGCGCTCCAAATCGCCAAAGAGCGAAGTGTCCACTTGGGGCCGGGAGGCCACACCAATACGCTGAATATCTCGTCTCGTTGATTCCAGCATATACTGGGCCATGTCCAAACTGGCTGACTTGTCCGATGGATTAAATATGACCGCAGTTTGTCTGGTAAACCCATGACTTTTGGTTTCGGCAAAAAGCGGAGTACCATCAATTCCGTGGACTTTTTCGCTTTGGTCAATTGCATACTTCGACCGAGCACCTTCTATTCGTTTTTTTATGTCTTGGAATTCATAAAATTCACCGGTCACAAGATTGGCAAGCTCCCCCAGAGGAGTCGATTGCAAGGCCTCCCTGACAATGTCCTTAATCCTGTCACTCGCTGCCGACGGTAGTTTGGCTTGCGCTCCGCGATCGATGGTGAGCAGAATATTCTGCAGTTTTGGAGGATAGTTTTCCCAAAAAGTCTTATTAGCCAAATTCCAAATAATTGTTTGAATGTCCTGCGGCTCCGAGGCCGGGTTCTCAATAAAATACTTGAGCAGCTCTTTATAATATGGAACCAATCCCGAGGATTGATTCCATACGAATTTTTCGTTGGGGTCAGGTGATACCCTGTTAGGGTCCAAACAAAATGAATCCAGTTCAATTTCCAACCTCGAGCCGTTTGGAATTTCCAGAACGTTCGTGGCCTGACGCATCTTTTTGATCGGAACGTAGGCGTCGACCAACCTCTCATGAAGCTGCCAGTCGTCTGCGTTTAGGCCTTTTTTTGCATTTAGGATCTTCCTAAATGCATTTAGGTCCCGCCGAGTCGATTGAAAGTCGATTGCCTCTATTTTCTGAGTCAGCCGCTGAAGATCCTCGCGACTTGCCGATTTCAATTTGTTGGGTCCAACTGAGGAACATCCCGTTCCAATCGAAAGGAAAATGAAAAGCAGGCATTCCGCCAAAACCGACCTATTGAGTTTCAAATGCCAACACCCTTTCAGCAGGTACAAATTCAAAAGCAGAAGACTTGGGCCCAGCCACTAAACCAACCACAACCGGTTTATACTCTTTGTATAGGCGGCAAAAACTAAATAGGGATTTTAGTTCTCCAGCGCCGAACTCTCCACTTTTCACC
>JANMVK010000309.1:0-1170 GCA_031392725.1 Pseudobdellovibrionaceae bacterium | reverse complement strand
CCACGGGCGGCAGCGCGGTCGCGGCGTTGGATTTGCTGACGGAACGCGGCGCGCGACGCCTGCGGCTGGTAAACCTGGTCGCGGCTCCCGAAGGAATCCAGCGCGTCCACACCCACTATCCCGAACTGCCAATCTTCACCGCCGCAGTGGACAAACGCCTGAATCGCAAAGGCTACATCGTTCCCGGCCTTGGCGACGCCGGCGACCGTCTCTTCGGCGTTTAATTGGCCGAAAACTTAAACACCGTCGTCGTTTTGTAAGCCTGTTCGGGGCGCACAATTGTGCTGGGGAAGTTCGGGCGATTCACCGCATCGGGGAAGTGCTGCGTTTCCAGGCAAAAGCCGCTGTGACGGTGGCTCGGTTGCCCATTGAGCCCGTTGACCTTGCCTTCCAAAAAGTTGCCCGTGTAAAGCTGAATCCCAGGCTCCGTGGTTAGCACTTCCAGCACGCGTCCGCTTTTCGGTTCGTGAGCGCGCGCCGCCAGCGCGAGTTTTTTGCCGCCACTGTTTAACACGAAATTGTGATCGTAGCCGCCGGGAAACGCCTTCAATTGCTCAATGCGCGCTCCCATCGTTGTCGGTTTCGTAAAATCGAGGGCGGTTCCTTTGACCGGAGCCAATTCGCCCGTTGGAATCAATGTCTTGTCGGTGGGCGTGTAGCGGTCGGCATCGATGAATACTTCCGTCCCCAGCGTGTCGCCGGAACCGGCCAGATTAAAGTAGCTGTGATTGGTCAAATTCACGGGCGTGGCTTTGTCCGTCCTGGCGCGATAATCGATGCGGATTTCATCGGAATCAGTAAGCGTAAGGGTCACCGCGACATCCAAATTGCCTGGATAGCCCTCCTCGCCGTCTTTGCTCAGGTAGGTGAAATCAATGGTCTGCTCGTTTTCGCCTTCAGTGCGTGGCTTCGCCTCCCAAACAACTTTGTCGAAGCCCCGTTTTCCGCCGTGGAGATGGTTTGGCCCGTTATTCGCAGCCAGTTGGTACTCCTTGCCATCCAGCGTAAATTTCGCTTTGGCGATTCGGTTCGCCACGCGGCCGGCAATCGCGCCAAAGAAGGGATGGCCTTTGAGATATTGATCCAGGTTGTCGAAACCAAGCACCACGTGGCCGAGTTTGCCATCGCGATCCGCCGTCTGAATGTCCGTGATGATCAACCCATAATTCG
>JANMVK010000233.1:0-4650 GCA_031392725.1 Pseudobdellovibrionaceae bacterium | reverse complement strand
GCCAAAAATGCCGGCCACAGTGGCGTTGAGTTTGGCCCGCAGGTCTTTGGGAAATTTCATCAGTGTCTGGCGCACCAGGGCCGCGAAATCTTCGCTGAATTCTTCGCCCCGTGGAACGGTCTTAAAACCGTCGACGACGTTGGCCCACTTCATGTAGTCCAGCACATTTTCGGGAGCCGAGCCGATGCGCTCTTCAATGGGATTAGCTAAAGCGCCTTTCCACGTTTCGATTTTCAAGATGGGGTGGCCATCCGTGTGCCTGCGCGCCTCCGCAATGGCGCCAGACCAGGCCACGGCCCCATGAAAAAATAAAATACTCAAAAGGATTAAGCGCATCGCTAGAAGTTAACGCCGATAATTCCCAACATGGTCCACGAATCGCCGTTGGGATACTTGCCGGTGCGGTCGGCGTTGGCGAACACCACTTCGGAATTCTCGTTTTTGAAGTTGACCAGCTGGTACATGCCCTGGCCGCCGAAGTACATTTTGTTGCGCATCATGGGCAGCTCGATGCCGATGCCCAAATCAAAACCCATGGCGCCTTCTTTGCCGAAGCCTTGCACATCTTGCAGTGAGGTGGTGCGGTCGATGCGCGAGAAGCCGGCGATAAAGTACGGATTGAATTTGGCCAGACCCTTGGTCACGTTCTGCGTGTTCAAATAATATTTCATGTCGACGCCGAAGGCGGTGATGCTGACGTTGCCGCGGCCGACGTTACCGGCCGGCGAGGACACGCGGAAGGAGTGATCGCTGGTGAGGAAGCTGAACTGCACGGCAAAGCGCAGGTCAAAGAAGTAGCTCAGGTACAAGCCAAAGGCGGGCGCCACCTGGTACATCTCACCAAGGCCTCCGGTAAAACCACGAAAGCCACCGGTAAAGCCCACGGTCACAAAGCGGCCGTTACGGAAGAAATTGATGTCGGCTTCTTCGTCCTGGGCTTCATCAAATTCCGAGTAATCGGCGAAAGGGTCATAGGTGTCGTCGGCATCAAATTGGGCCACGCGGACGCCGGGCAGATGCAGTTCCTCCGCATTCGCGGAATTCACCCCAGCGAGCGCAAATAGCGAAAAGATGACGAGAATGTGCTTAGTCATAGAGCTGATCTCTCCAGTCTTAAATTAAGCCATACATCACTCGGGAGTACCAAAAGGAATCATCAATGTATCGCGCTTTGAGACGTTGTAATCCGACCTTAGGTTTGGTATTTCATGAGCACCTAGAGACTCCCAAAGAGGAAGTGCCAGTGGCCATCGATTACAAGCAGGCCGGCGTCGACGTAGAGGCAGGGGACGCCTTAGTGGACTGGCTGAAGGCCAGTGCTCCCAAACGTTGGCCCCATCAAGAACGGCTGGTCGAGGGTGTCGGTGGCTTCGCAGCCTTATTCAGAGCCGATTTCAAAGAATACCAAGAACCTTGTTTAGTCAGTTGCACCGACGGCGTCGGCACCAAAGTGAAGCTCGCCGTGCACTTCGATAGCTACGGCGAGGTCGCGCAGGACCTTGTAGCCATGTGCGTCAATGACCTGGTCTGCTGTGGGGCCAAGCCCCTTTTCTTCCTCGACTATTATGCCTCGGGAAAGTTGCGCCTTCCGGCCGCCAAGCAGTTCTTATCAGGTGTGCAGAACGCCTGTTTGGAGTCGGAGTGCGCGCTGATCGGCGGGGAAACCGCTGAGATGCCGGGTGTGTATGAAGGCAATGACTTCGATGCCGCGGGATTTGCCGTCGGAGTGGTGGATAAAGTCCATGCGCTCGGTCCGCACCGGGTGAAAGCGGGAATGAAATTACTCGGCATCTCCAGTTCGGGTTTTCACAGCAACGGATTTTCTTTATTGCGCAAATTGTTTGCCGCCGATCTCGACCGCTGGCGCGATCAGCTGTTAAAGCCCACGGCCTTGTACGTGCGTTTGGTGCAGGCGGCTTTAAATAAAAAAGGTTTACACGCCATCGCGCATATCACCGGCAGCGGTATGGACAACTTGCCGCGCATTTTACCCAAGGGCACCATCGCGCGCGTGCGTCCGTGGCCCGTGCCCCCGCCGTTTTTGGAAGTTAAATCCCGCGCCGGCGTGCCGTGGCTGTCGTTATTGAAAACTTTGAATTGCGGCATCGGCATGGTGTGGGTGGTGTCGCCCGAGAACATAAAAGAACTTATGGACGTGGCTGTGGAACAAGGATTCCGCGCGTTTGACATCGGCTCGGTGGAGACCGGCGAACATCCGGATGGATGGGAATTGACCGATCCCGCTTGGGAAGGACTCGACTCATGAATCCGTGGACAGTGAATATGGTCACTGCATTTGGCCGAGGAGAGAGCCTGGCGCTCGCGCTGCACGACAAAGGGTTCAACATTAGTGTTTACGACCTGACCGAAGCGTTTCCATTTGAATACCGCCGCGGCACCGGACCGTTTCCCATTCCGCAGCAAGCCTATCTCGGTACTCACACCGGATTTTTTAATTCGGCTGAGGAGTTGCCCAAGGGTTTAGTGATGTGGCTGAAAGATGGACCGCTGGAATTCGGTGGAGCCATGGCGCACTTTTTTGTCGAGCGCAGTGAAGCCTTCCGCTTGGCCGTGCAGAACCAGAGCGCGCCCGACTTTGAATCCGATTGGCTGCGGCGTTGGTTGCGCCATTGGATTTCGCCTTATCACCACGAGCCGTGGCAGGTCGATAACGGCAGCCAGTTTCCCGTCGCCCGCCCTTTGACCTTGGTGGCGCGCCCCCGTGAACAGACCGTGATGGGCTTTGACCGCTTTCACGGAAAAAATATCTATCACAAGGCAAGCAAGATTCTCGATATACAGATCGAAGCGGCCCGCCTCACCGAAATGGAAATCGACACAGGCTCTCCCATTGCAGTGCGCGCGCCTCAGTGGGTGTGGTGCTTGTCGAGCCAGGAAACTGAATTTTTAAATCCGGAAGCCGCCGAAGCGTTGTTCTCGCGCGATATCCGCCGCGCCGAATGGGTGTGGATGTCGTTGCAGGGCCGGTGCGAACGCGGGCCGTGGAGTGATGGTTTTCCCAAATACAGCGTCGCCCTCAATGACATTCACCTGCCGTGGACCTACGCCAATTTATTTATGCTGGAATGGCTCGAGAAGGACCAATTTGAAGTTTGGTTGAAAGTTCCCGCCGAGGCGGTCCGCGATGCCGGCAAGCGCACCGGGTGGGCCACCGATGTCGAGACGATTTTAAATCACCGCTTAAGCATCGGCAAGTGGCGGATCGATCCGCTGGCCTTCGCCGTTTGTCCGCACTCGCTGGTGTTTCCCGACTTTATGAAAGAATGGAAAGAACCGGTTTGGAAGAACTGGGATTGGATCGCCCCCGAGACCACGCCGCGCTTGGATTTGGGCGCGCGTTTTGAACGGGAAGTGGAAAGTTACCAGCGGCTGCTCGGCTGGCGCAATGACCAGCTAAAAAAGCAAGGAGCTCGCAGTGATCAAGCGCTACACGCGCCCTGAGATGGGCGGCCTTTGGTCGCAGGAAAGCCGCTTCCAGTGTTTGCTCGAAGTGGAAATCGCCGTGGCCAAGGCTCAGAGCGAAGCCGGATTAATTCCGGAAAAAGCTTATAAAGAAATTAAAGCCAAGGGCAAATTTGATGTGGCCCGAATTGAAGAGATCGAAAAGACCACCAAGCATGACATTATCGCCTTTGTCAGCAATGTCGCTGAGAATGTCGGCCCTTCCGGACGCTATATCCATTACGGAATGACGTCTTCGGATGTGCTGGATACGGCGCTGAGCGTGCAGGTGAAAAAAGCCGGTGATGTTTTGAAGCGGGGCTTTGACCGTGTGGAAAAAGCATTGGGTGAAAAAGTTGAAAAATTCGCCGGCACCATGTGCGCCGGCCGCACTCACGGGATTCACGCCGAGGCCACCACCTTTGGTTTTAAAATGGCCGGGCATTTACAGGAATTCCGCCGCGGGCGCGCTCGCGTGGAACGCGCGGTGGAGCAAATGTCCATTGTCAAAATGAGCGGCGCGGTCGGCACCTACGGCACGCAGCCGCCGAAAATTGAAGCGCGGGTCGGTAAAGAGCTGGGTTTGGAACAGGAAGCCATCGCCACTCAGGTGATCCCGCGGGACCGTCACGCCGAGATGATGTGGTCGCTGGCCATGGTGGGCGCCGCGATCGAACGCTTGTGCGTGGAACTCCGTCACTTGCAGCGCACGGAAGTGGGCGAAGTGATCGAGGGCTTTGCTAAAGGACAAAAAGGTTCGAGCGCCATGCCCCATAAACGCAATCCCATCAGCGCTGAAAATTTAACCGGCATCGCACGGCTGTTGCGCGCCAATGCCTCCGCGGCGTTGGAAAACGTGGCGTTGTGGCATGAGCGCGACATTTCGCACTCCTCGGTGGAGCGGGTGATTTTCCCCGATAGTTTTATTTTGGCTGACTACGCACTTCACCGTGCTGCTGATTTGGTTGAAGGCCTGCAAGTGGATCAAGAGCGCATGAAAAAGAATATGGACCTATCGCAAGGGCAATTGTTCAGCTCGCAAGTGCTGCTGGCCATGATCGATAAAGGTTTGTCGCGTGAGGATGCTTATAAAATTGTCCAGCGCGTGTGCCATGGCTTGGAGCCCGGTGATTCGCTCGAGGGCAAGCTGCTGGGCGATGCCGAAGCCAAGAGGAGCGTGGATAAAGA
>JANMVK010000103.1:0-4672 GCA_031392725.1 Pseudobdellovibrionaceae bacterium | reverse complement strand
ATTGGCGGCGCTAGCCGGCCTAAAAGTGATCGATGAGTGCAGCCTGCGGCTCAGCCACACCATTCTGAAATGCAAGACCGCTTAACGGACGGATTTCGCGGCTTCCGTGCCCCAAACTGTTCCCAGTCTTTTGGAAAAATGAATTCCACGGTCAGCAGCGATGGGCTTGCCGGTTTGGGGATCGAAGATTTCCCGTGAATCAATAAAGCGGCAGCCGAGCGCGGAGACCGCTGTTCGCATCAATGAAACAAATTGATCGTAGGTATTTCCACACACTCGATAAATTTCCGTGCCGGGTCCGTAAGCCGGCGGGCCCACCCAAAAACAAGCACGTCCGTGGAGCCGGCCGATAAGATCGCGCATTTTTTGAATCGCGCCACTTGGCGTGCGGCAACTGTTGTTCCCATCATTCGTACCGAGCGCGATCACAACCATGTCGACCGGTGTTTGCTTGCTCAGCATTCCATTCACGCCCGGAAAAGTTGACGGCACCACTTTATTAAAAGTTCCATCAGGCGTGGTGTAACCACATCGGTAAGGGCAATTTGTGCCCGCGGGACAAACTTTATCTTTCAAAAATGTCGGAGCGGAACCGCTGCACACGGCATAGCGTTTTACATCGAACGATGCGCCTAACTGCGCGGCCATGCTGGATCCGAAATCCATAGTTGAGTGGGAGTCGCCGACGATAAGCAGTGTTGGCTTTCTAAATGCCAACGAAATGGATGGCAGGAATAGGAACAATAAAAGAACATACTTGTTCTTCATACTCGCCTCCTTGCGATGATATAAATCATATCCTAACGCACTGTTTAGTCGCAGCGGCGAAACATCGCGTCACTCGGCTGCACTGGTTGCTTCCATCACTGTCTGACTCAATGATGAAATAACCGATCTCGGAGGACACCATGTTAAAATTAGTAATTGCTCATCTCGTTTTTCTTACGCCTTTAGCATGGGCCCAAGAAGAGGCAACAGTGTGCGGAAAGATAGTAAAGATTAAGAATAATGAGATCGAAATTCAAATTGCAAAAAGAGCTCACGGTCAGCCCTCCACTATTACGGTACGTGCTCCCAGTTCAAAAAAAGAGGTGCTGGATGCCGCGATGTCGCGAATAAACAGTTCATGCAATGGCGCCAACACACAAAGCTTCTGCATTTCATATATAAACCAAGCCGGCATTTACATGGCACTCGGATATGAAATTGTTGAAAATTCAGTAAACGGTTCTGGACCAAATCCGCCTAGTACCCAAAGGTAGGTCAGTGATCCGCATTCGGATTCATCATACGCGCTAAGGCCGTGTAAACATCTTCCGCCGAAATATGAGTCATACACTCATGAGTGCCAATCGGACATTTATCAGACCCATGCCGCCCACAGGGCCGGCACTTTAACTCCCTTTGCACAACGGTCGCCTTCGAATTCCACGGACGAAACCCTTGATCTAAAACCGTAGGGCCAAACACCGCGACAGTCGGCAATCCCGCGGCAGAAGCCGCATGCATGGCGCCGCTGTCATTGCACACCAACGCCACCCCGGTGGAAAATAGATCCACCAATTGAGACATCGTGGTGTCACCGGCCTTATTGATCACGCCGTTGACTTGCTTGGAAATGGATTCACATAGGGGCCGCTCGCCCTTACTCCCCACCAGCACCACAGTAAAATTACGCGCGGTCAGCAAATGGGCCAAACCCACATAACCACTTTCCGTCCAGCGCTTGGTGGCCCACACACTTCCGGGCGCGATAAAAACCGTGCGGCCATCGGGCTTGTGATTTAGCACTCTCATCGACGCCCACTCGGGCACCGCCGGCACATCGAGCAGCAGCGGCGAACGGCGCGAGAACGGATTTTTTAAATAACTCATCTCTTGGCCGGCGAATAATTCGGCCAAGGAAGAATCCACGGGCGTCAGCAAACTCAACTGCCGTAAAGCATCGGGATATTCCACCGGCTTCATCACCCGTTTATCGAAGACAAATGTATTCCACCATTTGTGATAAGCGACTTTACCTTGCGTGGCCTTCAGCTTGCGCATCCACAGTGCCGTGCGCGGGCTTTCATGCGGACACACCACCAGATCCCAGGTTTCACCGTAGAGTTCTTTGAGGGCGCGAGTGCGGCCGTCACCACTTTTTTTGTCGATCTCAATCACGCGGTCGACCAATTTATTTTTTAAAAAAAATTCGCCCAGGCCCGGGCGGCAGGCCAAAACCAAATCGTGGCCGGGATCCCAAACGCGCATGCGCTTCAACAATGGAATGGATAAAAAAACATCACCAAGAAATGCGGTCTGAAAGCACAGGTGGGCCATCAGCGAACTCTAGCATAGGTTCTTTGTTCAAGGGAGTCTCAACTATCCCACGAGCCAAAGCGTTGCGGACTTCAATGAAGTCGACCTGGTCGTAACACATCAGGGGTTTATCGCAGGAACGTTTCCAACAGGGGGAACACGCGGCCTTGGTTAAAATCTTGGCGCCGCGGCCATAGAGATCAATCTCCTGCTGGCAGGACGGCCCGAACCACGCCACCACCCATTTTTTTAAGGCAATAGCCATATGCATTCCTAAACTGTCGCCGGTGAACACCAAGTTGCACGCGCCCACGCTGATTAAGCCGTCGCGGATGCCACTGCCGGTTGGCGATTGGTACACCGGCAGGCCGCGGCCGATGGCCTCATTGCGTTCGGTGTCCTCGGGTCCGCCCAATAGTACAATGGGCATGCCCTTAAACCGCGAGTCCGCTAAGATTTCCTGAATCAACTTGCGCTGGCCCTCAATCGACATTTTTTTATGCGGCAACATGGTGCTGCAACCGGTGTTGATGCCGATGATCTCGCGGCCCGAAGGCGACCAACGGTGCCGGCGTTGGGCGACCTGGGACATCTCCATAAAAGTGAATTTGGCCTGGTACTCGTCGCGGGTGTAAGGACCGAGAGCGAGGGACTCGTGCACCAGCTGCTGTTCACTTTTTTGATTAACAAAAAACTTTTTTTGATCCGATAGCCCCAGTTCCCACAACTCTTTGGCCTCGCCATTGGCGGGCACGATGGCGCCGGAGGAGTTCACTTTAAACCCGTAAATTTTTTCTATGGTGGTGCGCTTCACTACGCCCGCCGCCACCAACGATTTATCCACCACTAAACCCACATCAAATTGCAAAGCTTCGAGTTGCAATAGGTCCTCCGGACCGATCCCCAGCACACGGTCCAATTCCAGACCCTGCAATAGGTGATGAGCGGGAGCCTTGGTCACCCAAGTGATTTGTGATTTGGGATATTTGCGGCGAATAGCCGTGAGCAAAGAGGTCGAGCGCAACACCGCCCCCAAGGCCTCAAGATGAATCACTAAGACCCGTGTCTGAACGCCGGAATAGTGCCCGCAGGCCCCGCGTGCGCATACGGGATTTTTATTGCACGGTTTGTATCCATTGAAATGGCGGCATGAGGTTTCAGACATCTAGGACAGTATACGTCCTGGACCCCCGGAGAGGGCATCCCTTGGCTTTAATCTCGACCTTGATCCAAGGACTTTAGTTTAGCTACGAGCGTGCCGATTTTGATTTTAGACTCAATCTTAACTAAAAATTTACGGTCGTCGTCGGTCAGCCAAATCAGGATGTCACCCACCGGTTTGAATGCGCCATCGACCGTGATAACCGGTTTCACTACAATCGTGTCGAATTCTCCAGCTGGAGTTTTGATTTTTTCCTTACGGATGGCCTCGCCTTTAAAAACCATATTGGCGCCTTCGTCCGCGACCCGGAACGCGATCGACTTGCCCACTTCATATTTAAACAGGCGCATGTAATAGACGGCGCTCACCACATTCTGGGAATAGGGCAAAATATCCCAATCCATTTTCTTGCTGCGCTCGCCTTTTTCTTTAGTGATGCGCTTTTGCCAGTAGCTGGCCTTTTTAGTTTTCCAATCAAATAAGGTGCGCGTTTCGGCCAGCTGCTTGGATTCTTTGATGGAGATTTGCAGGTTGGACGGAACCAATTCATCGTAGGAAAGATAAGTCACGGCCGTGTCATCGACCGCATACATCTTGGAGAAAAAGGAATTGGATTTGCCATTGGCCACGAAGTGGTAGGACTTTAGCCCGTTCACAGTCGAGAACGGCTTCACTTCTAAAGTCAGTTCGCCCGCCACAATGTTAAAATAGGAGATATCAAAGGTGATTTTTTCGCCAACACGATAGGGATCCTTTATCGGGCGACGCCCCTCAAATCCTACTCCATCTTCAAGATCGGGCTGATGTGGTCCCACAGGTTTCACTTTCTTGACTACTACGGGTTTAGTTTTGGCCTTTTTCCCCGGTTTGACCTCCGGGACTTCTTTTATCACCGGCTCAGGCGGCGGTTCAACCGGCGCTTCTTCAATCTTCACCTTGTCGTCGAACTCCTGATTTTTCAGGATATCGTCAGCCTTCTCAAATTGCAGGACTTTGCCCGCGCAAGCCGTGACGATAAACAGAGTCGCGCTAATAAATAAGAAAGACCTCAGGTGCCGATTCATGGCCTGATAATACATAGATCAGAGAAAAGAGTTAATGCTTATTAACTGGCGCACTATTCTGTGGGCGAAAGAGTCATGAACTCTCGTCACATTCTTAAAACCCAAATGCCTTGCTGCCACCCGTACGTCCATGTACTTGGCGCAG
>JANMVK010000190.1:0-4105 GCA_031392725.1 Pseudobdellovibrionaceae bacterium | reverse complement strand
GCTTTATCGAGGCGCCCGGGCTTAATCAAAATTTCAGTGGGAATTTTAGCTTTGCCGATGTCATGGAACAAACCCGCGTATTCAATCACGGATTGTTCAAACTCATTTAGGCCAATGGCCTTAGCCAGCTTGCGCGAGCGGCGTCCCACGCGGCAGCAATGGAAGAATGTGAATGCGTCTTTTTCTTTGACCTGCGCCAGCAGCTCTTCCGCCGTCATCAGGGACCAATCGGGAATATCATCCCATGCCACTAAACTCTCCCTCGTCCTCACTACACCTAGTAAGAATATCGGTTCACATTGGGAGGGTCTTGACGAAAACCTAGACGATTCTCAAACTGAAACGCAGTTTTCTAGCGAGTTAAGAGAGGCTGTCTCATTTTGAGATCGGGCGATTCAAAAGAATAAGTGCATCTGCGCCATGGTCACAGTGTTCTTGGAATCCGTGCCTAGGCTGGTAAGCTTCATTTGCTTATAAAGCAGCTGCAGTTCCAAGCTGGAATATGGGAAGCTGCTAATGCCAATGGTCGACTGCACGGCTTTGCCTTCTTGCAATTGCAATGAAGTGCCGAGCATTTCGTGATTTAGCATCAGGTAATTTTCGCCGGCCAATCGGAAACGGTTTTCGAGGGTCATCACCGTGCCTTTATCTATGCGGATATTTTTCTGGTCACGGCTCACAATCGTGTAATCCCACACCATGGTCCAACGCCAGATCGTGCCGCCGCCGGTGGCCGAGGTGAAGGTGTTGTCGATGATATTGCCATTACTGGGACGGTAATCCGCCGTGGTTTTCCAATAGGTGAGCATCATGTACAGCCCGTAAGTGACCCAGCGCCCTCCGAGATTTATCGCAAAACCCTGATCCTGGCTGCGCAACGGATTGGAGGTATCGCCGAGAGGCATTATGTAATGCAAATTTGCAAATGGCACGTTGGGAGCGGTGCCGACGGTCGCGGCCTTAAAATAGGATTTCTGATTCAGCCCCGTGGCATAGGCGAACAGGCTGGTGTGATCGGGATTGTAGTGGCCCATCATCGGGCGGTAGAGGCCGTACATCACATAGGAATTGTAGGGTAAGTCATCGACCAGCACATAGGCCGATCGCACCTGCGACAACGTGGTGTAGCCTTCATCCCAAGCTTGCCGGGTGGGACCATTGAGAAAACGCGACTCAAAAACCACGTTCACCTTGTGCATGGGCTCAACACTCACGGCGATATCGGTGGCCATGGGAAAAGTCGATTTGGTTTTAACTCCGAGCCTCTCCTGACTCAAATAAACGTAACGCAAATCCAAGCCGGCATTAAAATAATTCAGCCGGCGCAAACGCCAGGGATCGCCTTCCGGCATGCGCAAATGAGCGAGATCCAAATTGGTCTCAATTTCTTCTTCATCGGTGGATCTTCGGTCGTATTCTTTTTCCGAAAGCAGGCGGGCGGTGTCTTTCATGCGAAAGCCGTCCGCCACCGCGCGTTTCAAAAGTTTACCGCCGTCGTTTTGCCGGCCGATAAATTCTTTTAAACGCTCCGGGGAATATTGCTGTTCTCCGGTCGGCTCCGGCCGCGGTTTATTTAAGCGGTAACCCGGTTCATAGTTATTGCGCAGCCAACGTTCCTGATTCCATTTGCCGTAAAAGTTGCGTAAGCCGCCGCCGTTGGGATTGGTGTGGCAGCCTTGGCACGACAGAGTGCAACGCCGCTCTTTCGGAACGACATTCACCCGGCCAGGAGCGTGACAAGCGGCGCAGTTGGTGGAGTATCGGCTCGAGAGCCATGGTTCAGCATGTACGGAGAATGCGGATAGGAGCGCGAGCAGGGCGGAAATTTTTCGCATAGGCCTTATTAAACTACGTTAAATATGGCTTAAGAAACGTTCCGGTGACGCTGTCGCGATTCTGGACAATAGTCTCGGGTGTGCCGCTGGCCACAATGCGCCCTCCCGCGGATCCGCCTTCGGGTCCCAAGTCGACGACATAATCGCTGGCTTTCACCACGTCCAAATGATGTTCAATCACAATCACCGTGTTGCCTTGACCGACCAGCTCCTGCAGGAGATCGACCAACTTGCGCACGTCTTCAAAATGCAGGCCCGTGGTGGGTTCATCGAGAATATAAATGGTTTGTCCGGTGTCGCGCTTGGACAGCTCCCGAGATAACTTCACTCTCTGCGCTTCCCCGCCCGAGAGCGTGGTCGAACTCTGGCCCAGAGTCATATAATCCAGCCCCACCCGGTGCAAGGTCTCCAGCTTGCGGTGAATGTGTTTGTGATGCTGGAAGAATTCCAGCGCCTCTTCCACAGTCATGCTTAAAATATCAGCAATAGACTTGTCGCGGTAACGGACATTTAGCACTTCGCGGTTGTAGCGCTTACCCAGACAAGTTTCACAGCGGACAAACACGTCGCTGAGAAAATGCATCACCACGCGAATTTGCCCGCCGCCGGAACAGGCTTCACAGCGCCCGCCCTTGACGTTAAAACTAAAATGCCCCGGACGGTAACCGCGGATTTTTGATTCAGGCAACGACGCATACAGATCGCGGATCATGGGAAACAATCCCACATAAGTCGCCGGCACCGAGCGCGGTGTGCGTCCGATGGGCCGCTGGTTAATTTCAATCACTTTATCGACATGCTCGAGGCCCAGGATTTTTTTATAGGGCGCGGGCACCAAGGGCGACTTATTGAGTTCCTTGGCGAGAATCCGGTAAAGCGTATCGATCACCAAAGTGCTTTTGCCGGAGCCGGACACCCCGGTGATGGCGGTGAGTGTCCCCATGGGCAGAACAAAATCCACGTCTTTTAAATTATTGCCCGAGGCTCCGTGAATTTTTTAAAAATTTGCCGTTTCCGGGCCGCCGGGTTTTTGGCAGTGCAATTTTCTTTTTGCCAGAGAGATATTGCCCGGTGAGCGATTCTGCATCGCGAATGACGTCTTGCGGAGTGCCCACCGCCAGAATTTCCCCACCCAGGCGTCCAGCGCGCGGGCCCATGTCGATCAAATGATCGGCGGTGCGGATGGTTTCTTCGTCATGCTCCACCATCAGCACGGTGTTGCCGTGGTCGCGGATCTCTTGAATCATCTCGAGCAGCCGCTGATGGTCACGCGGATGCAAACCAATGCTCGGCTCATCGAGCACGTACAACACGCCGACTAGGCCTGACCCCACTTGCGAGGCCAGGCGAATCCGCTGCGCTTCGCCGCCCGAAAGGGTGCGCGTGGGGCGCGATAGGCTTAAATAGCCGGCGCCGACGCGAACCAAATAGTCGACCCGGTTCAGAATTTGTTTAAAAATTTTCTCACCGATCAAAATCTGGCGCGCATTGAGTTTTGATTCCTCAATCCATTGCCTGATCTCACTGGCGGGCAGCTCAGAAATATCGGCGATATTGTATTTCCCGATACGCACATGGCGGGCGTTGGCGTTGAGCCGCGTGCCATGACAGTCGGGACACGTCACGATGGCGTATTCATCGATTGTGGCTTCATCCTCGTCGTCATCATTGGACATTTTTTTATTTTTAAAATACACCGCCGTGGTCTTCACCGCCCGGCGTTCGCCCGGCGCTCCCATCCAGGTGCCTTGCGATTCCACTTCCTGAAAGTCCAAGGTGCCGATGCCGTTGCAGGTCCCGCACGCACCACGCGGATTATTAAAGCTGAACAGGCGCGGCTCCAGATCCGGCATGGAGTGGCCGCACTGAGGACAGCTGCGGTGAATGGAGAAGGTGTCACTTTCCCCGCCTTCCACTTTTTCAATTTTCACCAGGCCCTGAGCCAGACTGAGCGAAAGATTTAAGCTCTCTTTAATGCGCGGCAAAAATTTATCTTCAACCATTAGGCGATCGATCAATAAATCAATGTCGTGCGACTTATGGCGCGCGAGTTTAACGGCCTTTTCCAATTCCACCCACTCGCCGTCGACCCGCGCTTTGGTGAAACCTTTTTTCGCCCACTTTTGAAACTCGGCGAGAAACTCACCCTTTTTGCCGCGCGCGACCGGGGCCAGCATCAAAAACTTGGTGCTCTTCTTCATGGAAATAATAGTGTCGACAATTTCTTGAGGAGTCTGACCTTCAAGCGCCACTCCGTGAGTGGGACAATG
>JANMVK010000174.1:0-5180 GCA_031392725.1 Pseudobdellovibrionaceae bacterium | reverse complement strand
CGGGTTTAGCTTTGACCTTTTTCCCCGGTTTGGTCTCCGGGACCTCTTTTATCACCGGCTCGGGCGGCGGTTCAACCGGCGCTTCTTCGATCTTCACCTTCTCATCGAACTCCTGATTTTTCAGGATATCGTCGGCCTTCTCAAATTGCAGGACTTTGCCGGCGCAAGCCATCAGGATAAAGAGAGTCGCACTAAAAAGTAGAGTTCTCAGGTGCCGATTCATCGCCTGATAATACATAGATCATCGATAAGAGTTAATGCTTAAATTTCTTCCAGCGGCGATGAATCCACATCCATTGCTCGGGATGAAGGCGAACTAGACTTTCCAGCTCGTCATTGAAGCGCTGTGTGATCTGTTCAGTGGTCTCCTCCGGGGACTTACGCACCGGCAATTCGCTGACAAATTTCACCGCATGGCGGCCTTCGGGAGTCCGCACAGTGTAGACGCTGACCACCGGCGCCCCAGAACGTTCAGCCATGACCCCTAAGCCCGCCGCCGTGCCGGTCTCAACGCCGAAAAAGGTGGTGCGCACCCCGATCGGCGGACCGGTGAATTGATCGAGAGGAATCACCACCGCCCGCCCCTGCTTTAAAGATTTGAGCAGAGCGAAGGAGCTGTCGCGGGGTGCGACAAAGCGGGTACCCAATCGTTCGCGCATGCCGAACCACAGGTCATTGAGCCATTTGAGCTTGAAAAACTTGGACACCATCACCATGGGATAACCCCGCAGCGAAAGACCCGCGCAGGCCAGATCGCCATTGCCTAAATGCGCGGTCAACAGCAGCACGCCTTTGCCCCGCTTAAGGGCGTCTTCAAACAATTCGGTATTATGAAATTCAAAGTATCTGTCATAATTCTCACGCGACAGCCAGGGCATGTAACAATATTCAACAATATTCAAAGCCAGATGGCGCAGATTGCGGCGGCCGAGCCGGATCCTCTCGCGGATCGCCATTTCCGGATAGGCAATGGCGAGATTGCCGGCCATCACGTCACGCCGGATGCGGAATAAGTCGTACCATAAAAAAGCTAAAAACCAGGCCAGCCCTTGGCGCACAATCGCGGGTCCATAAAATAAAAAAAAGCTGAGGGCCCTACCGAGCAAACCGGTCAAGCGCTTCATATAAATCCTTGGTGTCGCCGGAGAGTTTCAGCCCGAGATCCGCGATCCACAATCGTTCCTTAAGAGCCGGAAACTGGCTGAGTTTCATGGCGTCCTTCGCGGTGGTTAAAATCCAGCGCGCCTGAATTTGCGAGGCCTCATCGATCATAATTTCCACTTCCTGATTGGTGTAACGGTGGTGATCGGGAAAAGTCTTATGTTTCAAAATCTTGGCTTTGCCTTCCACGGTTTTCTCAAACGCCTGGGGCTTGGCGATCCCGGTGACCATTAAAACCGGATCCCAAATATCGTCCCACTTATGGCCCAGGAGGGAGTGGAATCCCTTAAGCACATAATCGGCGCGGATGGTGGCGCCGTCATAGCGCGGATCAAACCAGTCGTGAAATTGTTTAAGTTCCGCTTCCGCCACCAAATTGCCCTTGGTCACAAATACAAAGTCGGCGCGCTTCAGCGCGGGCTTCATCGATTCCCGCGCGCGGCCCACGGGCAACACGCGATAATTTTTAACCGGCTCGGTCACATCCAGTAAAAGAATATTCAGATCGCGGTGGAGAGCGCGGTGCTGAAACGCATCGTCGCATAAAATCACATCAACTTTGTTGTCCTCGAGCAAGGCTTTCGCGGCGTCCACCCTTTTCTCGCCGACCACCACGGGAATCTCCGGGAAGGTGGCCTTGATCAGCGCGGGCTCGTCACCAAAAATCAAAGCCGCGCGCGGAGTGGTGTCCACGGTCAGCACGCCTTTTTCCATGCGCTTGTAGCCACGGCTGATCACGCCGCAACTGACTTTGCGTTTTTTCAGTTGCTCAATCAGAGCGAGGGTTACCGGAGTTTTTCCGGTGCCACCCACGGTCAGGTTGCCAATGGAAATCACTTTGGCCTTCACCTTGTGGCTTTTTCTCAAGCGTTTATCATACAGCCAGTTGCGCACTCCGGTGGCGCCCTGATAGGCGATGCTAAAGGGAAACAGCGCTTCTTTAAAGCTCACGGGCACCCGTCCAGTACGGCTCCAATGCGGCGGCCACGCGCACCGTGGCTCCGGTTTTTCCCAAGCGGTCTTTGGCGGGCCTCAAGCGGCCTTGAATGGCAAAACGCACTTCCTGGGACGCCAGCATATCGCCCAGCAAGGCGGCTAAATTTTCGGTGTTGGCTTGCTCCTGAAAAACTTCCGGCACGACTTTATTATCCAGCACCAAATTAATTAAACCAAAATATTTCGCGGCCCTAACAAAGCGCTTGGCCACAAACGCTGAGAATGGGTTCATCTTGTACATGATCACCATGGGCTTTTCGAGCAAGCCCACCATCAGCGTGGCCGTACCCGACGCGCACAACACCACATCGGCCAGATCAATCATGGAAAATGGTTCATCCTTGATCACAATCAAAGGGAAATCCAAATCGCCGAGCCACTCCTGCGCCTGTTCTTTGGTGAAATTGGGCGCCACAAATAACATGGGCTTTAAGTTAGGAAATCTTTTTAGCAACGCCCGCGCGGTGTCGAGCTGCGTCTGCAAATGGTGCTTGAGTTCGGAACGCCGCGAGCCGGGCATTAAAGCCAGCGCCAGGTCGCCCGGCAAGACTCCATACTTGGCGCGGTGAATGTCGCGGGCCTTGGGGTCAAAGTGCGAAGGCTTCAATTCATCGAGGAGCGGATGTCCGACAAATTCCGTTTCCACGCCATGGGTTTTATAAAAATCCACTTCAAAGGGAAACACCACCAGCATTTTGTGAATCACTTTACGGATCAGATTCACGCGGCCTTGGCGCCACGCCCACACTTGCGGCGAAATGTAATACACCACCGGGATATCCAAACTTTTTAGTTTCTTGGCTAAGCGCAAGTTGAAATCGGGATAATCCAGCAGCAGCACGGCATGCGGCCGGCGCTCCTTGGCCGCATCGAGCAGTCCGTAAAAAGCCTTTTTAATATCACCCCAGTGGGCAATAACTTCTTGCACGCCGACCACAGCCAGATCTTCCGCGCGCGCCAGACATTCAAAGCCGATAGTTGCCATGGCGTCGTTGCCAATGCCAAAGGCTTCAACTTTGATGTTGTTTCGCTTCCAATGCTCGAGCAAACGCTGGGCGTAGAGGCAGCTTGAAGCTTCCGCCGCGACAATTAAAATTTTACGAGATTCGCTTGAGGGCATCTTTAACAATGGCCTCCGCGAGACTGAGCGCCTTAAGGCCGTCCCGTCCGGTCACAAGAATGGGCTTACCGTCACGGACCGCTTCGACAAATGAGCGGGTCTCCGCCAACAGCGCGTCGCCTTTTTCCAAATTGAACTGCTGATGATCGATGGGCAAATCGCCATCCTTCCACTCGCCGGTTTTGGTCAACAGATTGACCTCGCCCAAATGAAAATCAAGAGACACGTATTGATTGGCTTGGAACACGCGAAATTTCCGCTGCGTGGTCTGCGACACGCGCGACGCCGTCATATTGGCCACCGCGCCGTTTCTAAATTCCACGCGGGCGTTGCACAGATCCAAAGTCTTAGTCAAAACCGGCGTCCCGACCGCGCTGACCAGTACGGGCTCGCTATTCACTAAAGACAGCACCACATCCAGATCATGAATCATTAAATCCAGGACCACGTCCACTTCCGCGCTGCGGATCTTAAACGGAGCCAAACGATGGCACTCAATAAACAAAGGCTGCAAAATCTTTTCCCGCGCGGCGGTCAGCGCCGGATTGAAGCGCTCCACGTGACCGACCTGCAATTTGACGTTTAATTTTTCGGCCAGCTCACACAGCTCAGTGGCTTGCGCTGAGGTCGAAGCAATGGGCTTTTCCACCATCACATGAATCTTGTGCTCAATCAGGTTTTTTACAATTTGGTAGTGGGCGGGAGTCGAAGCGGCCACGGTCACGGCCTGCACGCCCTCTTTAATTAAATCCTTTAAATCAAAAAACGCTTTCACACCGAGTTCAGCCGCGACTTTTTCGGCCTGCTCTTTATTGGTGTCGCACACGCCGACCAGCTCGACTCCGTCGATCATCTTGTACTTTTGCGCGTGCCATCGGCCCAAGTGGCCGACGCCGACCACCGCGGCTTTTAATTTCATCGGGCGATTCCCCGCTCGGACTTGCGGATAAAATCCATAAGGTATTTGATATTTTCACTCGGCGTGCACTCTTTTTGAATTTCCTCGAGGGATTCCTCGATGGTGTGGCCGCCTTTGGTGACAATGCGAATGGCTTTATAAACGTTGTCGACTTCTTCTTTGGAAAATCCGGCGCGTTCCAGGCCGATGGAGTTCGGCGCGCGCGACACCGCGTATTTTCCTTGAGCGATGGTGAACGGCATAATGTCTTTATTGACCGCGCTGTCGCCGGCGATAAAAGAATGTTTTCCGATGGTGATAAATTGATTGAAGCTGCACACCCCGCCCACGCGCACATGATCTTGCACGGTCACATGACCGGCGAAGTTGGTGGTGTTGGCGATGGCGATATGGCTGCCCATTTGGCAATCGTGCGCCACATGGACATAAGCCATAAATAAATTGTGATTGGCGATGCGGGTGACGCCGCCGCCGTGACTGGTGCCGACGTTGATCGTGACAAATTCACGGAAAATATTATTGTCGCCGATTTCCAGCCGCGTCTCTTCACCTTTAAATTTTAAATCTTGGGGCGGACCGCCAACCATCGCGCCGGGCAGGAAGTGATTATTTTTTCCCACCGTGACCACGCCATGATCCGAACCGAGCACCACGTGACTGTCGATCACCGTGCCTTGGCCGATGATCACTTTGCCCTTCACCACGCTATAGGGGCCGATCTTGACCCCGTCACTCACTTCCACTCTCTTATCGACCACCGCGGTGGGATGGATGTCGACGGACTTCATGTGACGGGCCTTTTGATTTTGGGATTCACTTTCGCCAAGAGCTCGCACTCCACCACCACATTGCCGTCGACTTTCGCTTCGCCCCGGCACTGGATCATGGACCCGCGGTCTCTGGTGATTTCCGCATAAATCGTCAGAACATCGCCCGGCACCACCGGACGGCGGAACCGTGCATCGGATAAGCTCGCGATAAAGA
>JANMVK010000119.1:0-7749 GCA_031392725.1 Pseudobdellovibrionaceae bacterium | reverse complement strand
ATGAAGAATGGCCGTGGCGCGCAGGTATTCCACATCGCCCGCATGATCCTTCTCATAGTGCTGAATCGCTTCGGCTTTGGAAAAGCGCGCTTCGAGTTCTTTAAACACTTGCTTAGCACTGCTGAAGGCGGGCTTTTTCTTTTCCGCTGCCCAAGCCTTGAGCGAAGTTCTCCAGCCATTTCCCTGTTCCACGATATAATGCGGCGTATCGGGATTACCCAAAACCTTGTTAAGCTCTACTAAAGCCCGCTGTGGGGCGTTCTCAACGCGGATCATTAGAGCCATATAACGGCGCAAGAGTGACTCGAAATCAAAAGCGTAGCTCTTTTGCATTTCGCCGGAGTTCAACATTTGCTCCATATATTTCAACGCTTGGTCGGATTTGCGCGAGGCGACCAGTAAATCGGCTTGTTCCAAAGGTTGCAGCTTCAATGCGCCGACATCCAAATCCCAAGCGGTGCCGCCCCCGGCTTGAGTGACGGAGTGGCAGCGGAAACAATGGTTGAGACTGGCTTTGGCCGTGGTTCGCGAAAAATCTTTTTGCCCGACATGAAAACTGTAGGCCGCGCGGTTCAGATCCGCTTTCAGATTTTTAAGCGAATACTCGATCAGCAAATCATCGCCCAAAAACTTCTTGCCGGCCTCGGGCGAAACCGTGTGCGCGGCCTGGGCGAACTCTCTTAAGTAAGTCAGGATCTGCTCATGGTTCTTCGGGTCGGTATAAGCCTCGCGGTCGTAAATAAACGGCACCAGTTTTTTCACGTCCAGGGCCATAACCTGCATGGGCCCCGACCAGCCGGTTTGGATTTGTTCCTTCTTTTCCTTGGACGTGCAGGAAATAATCAGGGAAAGGGTCAAGAAAAAACCAGCGGACAGTTGAATTGTGCGTTTCATAGTTTATCATTAGACCAAATGAAACTAATGAAGCCAATCCTGATACTTGTTTCCACCGTGTTTGTCGCCGCGTGCGCTAGCGTTAAAACTTTCAATATGCCTAAGGTGGAAGACAACTTATCGCGCGCGTTCCAGAGTTCAGACGACATCAATGCCCAGATGCAGTCCGACTACAGTCAGAAGAAAACTCTGATGGAATCCCTGCGCAAAACTAAATCGGCCACATTCAAAGACATTGAGCCGCAGTTGACGGCCAAAATGTCGATTATGGAAACTCACATGAACGCCGCTTTGAAACAGCGCAAAGCCATGTCGGAAGCTAAGGGGCAAATCACCTCGCTCGGTTACGCTAAAAAGAAAATCGCCGGGGATGAGCCGGAATACGCGCGCGTGGAAGAAGCGGTTAAGGATTTTGAGGAAGGCGCGGCGGGATTTACCAAGGCCTCAGGCGAATATTCGCGCGAAAGCAATTCGCTGGCTGAAGTCGTCGCGGTCAAGAAATTGTATTTTAATTTCGATGTAATGGAATTCCAGAAGAAGGTGCAACAAAGCATCGGCTCGGCCCAGGAGAATTCCAAAATCATGGCGCGGGAGATTCAGCGCTCCGAGGACATCCGTCTCAGCTTTGAGGATGAGAACAAGCGCATGCCCGTTGAACAGGTCCTAGCGCAAATGAACATGATCAACAAAGAGCACAGCCAGAAAATCCAGACCATGAATGAACTCAACACGCAGATGAAGACCATCGCTCGTGGCCAGACGAAAATTCCCAGCACCGTGCCGAACTGGTCGGAAGTGCAGCGGATTGTAAGCGACTCGGACCGCACGTCGCTGGCCATGAATGAATTGTTCAAGGATTTTCAAATTAAAGTGGATCGCGTGCGCAATCTGCCTAAATCGAACCCGTAACCGCTGCGGGCGGGCGCTTTAAGCCGTAAACAATTTCCTCAATCACCGGACCGAAGCTTTTTTCGCCCGAAATCACCCGGCTGGCGAATTTCTTGGACGGCTCGACAAATAAGTCATGCATCGGTTTTACGTGCTGGGTGAATTGCTCCGTCACGCCTTCCACGGTTCGTCCGCGCTCGCGCACATCGCGCTGAAGCCGGCGTTTGAAGCGCAAATCTTCTTGCGTGTCGATAAAGTAAGAAAAATCCAGCAGGTCGCGGACATCACTTTGGGTGAGCAGCAAAATGCCGTCTAAAATCACCACCGGGCGGCAGGGAAAGTGCGTTTCCTCAAACAACCGGCGTTGGGTGGTGAAATCATACTTGGGAATTTCAATGGGCTGCCCTGCCTTCAATTTGCGCAGGTGGCGGATCATCAATTCAAATTCCACGGCTTCGGGATGATCGTAATTTACAGCACCACCGTCGTAATCGAATTTGTCGTGGAGATCGCGATAATAAGAATCTTGATGAAGAAGTCCGCAGAAGTTATCGCCAAGATTGGCTTGTAGCATACGCGAGAACGTGGTCTTGCCTGACCCGCTTCCCCCGGCTACTCCAATAATTAATACGGACCCCATAGGTCTAGCTAAGTAGGCATTGTTGTTGCGATCAAGTTAGATTCTGTTGTAACGACGCGTTAGAAGACGATTCATTGTCCGGTGATGCGGAACTCGAGATCGGGATTCTCCTTCTTAAGCCAGTTAAGGTCCCATTCCTTTTCCAGAAGGATAACCGGACGCTGGTGGTCATCGAAATAGACACGCGCGCCGCCTTGAATCGGCTGTGAAGGCGGCTCTCCGGTCTTAGTCACCGGCCAGCGGGCCGCGGTATAGGGCAAACGGTCTAAGCGCACGTCGAGTTGGTATTCCTCATTCAAACGGAACAACAGCACATCAAATTGCAATTCTCCCACCACGCCGACCACGGGATCTTGTTTACCGATTTGCGGATCGTAGAGCAGCTGAATGGTGCCTTCTTCAGCAAGTTGTTGAATGCCTTTTTGCAGCGTTTTGCGTTTGAGCGGATCTTTAATGCTCAAACGGCCAAAAATTTCCGGCGAGAATCTGGGAATGGGATCAAACTGCAAATCTTTGCCGGCGGTGATAGCGTCGCCGATTTGAAAATAGCCGGTGTCGATGATTCCGACGATATCGCCGGCGAAGGCTTCGTCCACGGTTTCCCGTTCGCGCGCCATAAATTGATTGGCGTAGGCCAAACGCAGTTCCCGTTCGAGCCGGGGCACGCGCACTTTCATGCCGCGCTCAAATTGCCCTGAGCAAATGCGGATAAAGGCCACGCGGTCGCGGTGTTTGCGGTCCATATTGGCCTGAATCTTAAACACGAAGCCGGAAAAATTTTTGTCGGTGGGCTGAACCAATCCCTTGGTGGAGTTGCGCGGCCCGGGGCCCGGAGCATAGGCCGCGAACAATTCTAAAAATAAATCCACGCCCCAATTGTGTTTGGCACTGCCAAAGGTCATGGGCGAGACGAGGCCCTCCATAAATTCCTTGTGGTCAAAGTCCCCAATGGCGACCTCGAGCAGCTCCATTTCTTCCTGCAGCTGATCGAAAAACTCCTTGCCGATATAGGGTTCGATAATCGGGTCACTCCAGCTTTTAACCTTTACGACTTTGGGTTTTTCCGTGCCTTTTTCGTAAAGCAAAATTTCGTTGCGCTGGCAGTGGTAAAGACCCTTAAAGCGGTCCCCCATTCCGAGGGGCCAGGTGACCGGATAGCATTTGATGCCAAGAGTGGTTTCCACATCGTCAATCAGTGACAATGGATTCTTCCCCTCGCGGTCCATTTTGTTGGCGAAAGTGAAAATCGGCACACGCTTTAAGCGGCACACTTCGTAAAGTTTGCGGGTCTGGGCCTCGACGCCTTTGGCGGCGTCAATCAGCATGGCCGCGCAGTCAGCCGCGATCAGCGTGCGGTAGGTGTCTTCACCAAAGTCTTTGTGACCGGGGGTGTCCAGCAGGTTGACTCTGAGACCCTTAAAATCGAATTGCATCACGCTGGAGGTGATCGACACTCCCCGTTCCTGCTCCATAGTCATCCAGTCGGAGGTCGCCTTTTTGGTGCCGGCTTTCCCGTGCACGGCGCCAGCCTCGCGGATCACACCACCGAGCCAGAGGATTTTTTCAGTTATGGTGGTTTTGCCGGCATCGGGATGGGAAATGATGGCAAAAGTCCGGCGGCGGGCCACTTCGTCTTCAAAGGTCATAGGTGATTTGCTAGATGACAGCAGAGAGCGCGTCAATTAATTTAGCCCTCATGGCTGATATAACGAAGAAGTATCCCGATAATGTATCCGGTCGATTTTTCGTCGACAAGGAATGCATTGCCTGCGACGCCTGCGTCCTCGCGGCTCCCGACCATTTCAAAATGCACGAAGAAGACGGCCACGCGTTCGTCAATAAGCAGCCCGGTACCGAAGAAGAAGAATCGCGCTGTAAAGAGGCGATGGAAGCTTGTCCGGTTGAGGCCATTGGCAATAATGGCGAGGGCGATAAGCCCTAAGGCGAATGCCCCACCATCCTTATCGTTAGGACCAGTCGCTGAACATACCGAGTCTTTGCCCTTGAAGAACAAACAATCATGAAAAACCAAAGTTACCTACACCCTGGGCATTTGGAGCCCGGCGTGGATAACTTTGGTTCTACTTTTTTAAAAAAAATTGGAACAAAATTGCTAGACGCGCTCCCAACACTTGGCCCGGGCCAAGTGTTTGGAGCGCGTCCAGCAAAGTGTAAAAAACTGAAATCTACTCTGTAAACAGAGTTCCGAATTTTGCAGAAGGCGAAATATTTGAAGGCGACCTAAATGCCGGCCGGCTCCCCCATAATCACCGGCGACGGTGCGGGAGTCGCCACGGGTGGTAAATTTTTATCAAACAAGCACACAACTGTACTGCCAAGATGGAAAGTTCCAAGCTCATCCCCGGCCTTAACCGGCAATGGCGGAGTGTAAGCACGGTCGGTGGGCGCATGCCACATCCAGCGGTTGCTGATGATGGAGGGGTCGAGCGTGATCGTCATGTGCCCAACATTCGCGGCTCCAACAAACACAATTGAAAATGGCCCTTGGGGACTTACGAAGTTCAGCACCACCCGTTCGTTAAGATTGAACAAGCGGCGGATATTGGTCACGCTCCACTCATTCACGGGCCACAGCAATCCGGGAATATGGCGCGCGGACACGAGCGATCCCGTACGCGGTGAATGCACACGGTGGTAATCGCTGGGACACAAATAATAAGTGGCGAAGTGGCCGCCTTCGTAAGCCTTAGCCCAACGGTCGTCGCCCAAAAATTCAGCCAGCGGATAAGTCCAACCTTTGGCCTGAATCAACTCACCCCGCACCACCGGGCCCTTTTGACTTAAAACTCCGTCACAAGGATGAACAAAATTACCTTTTGCCGGCCTTAAGCCGTCCTTTAATTTTCGCGTGAAAAAATCGTCAAAACTGCGGTACTGACCGGGCTTTTTTTCCGCCCAGGACATGTTGATCTTAAAAAACTTCGCAAATAGCGGGATGAGCAGCGCGGACAGCGGCCACGGCAGCGGAATGCGCATCAAAACACCGGTTCCCCGGCTCATCAGCCGTTTGGGCACCCAGGGGAAGATCCACGAGAAGAACAAGTTCTTAAACGCTTTCATTGCCCCCACTTTAGAAGCTCGTTACAACGGAGTCCATGAGTCGCACTCTGCGCAATATCGAACTTGGCATTGATGAGTCGCTGGAAGAGCATTTGGCGTGGCTTGCCCCCGATTATGGTGACTTTCGCATCATCCGCCAGAGCATCGACGCCCGCCGCAGGCATCAGCCCAAGATGGTCTACTCGGTGGAGGTGTTCGATAAGGGCGAGGCCATCGGCCGACCGCGAATCGAACTGGAAAAAGTGAAGTTTAGCGGCAAACCCGTGGTGATTGTGGGCGCGGGACCGGCCGGCATGTTTGCGGCCCTAAGGCTATGCGAGCGGGGAATCCCCTGCGTGTTACTGGAGCAGGGTTCAGTCACCGAAAAACGGGTGATTTCCATCGGCAAATACTGGCGCCGGGGTGAACTCGATCCGGTCAACAATGTCGGGTTTGGAGAAGGCGGCGCGGGATTGTTTTCCGACGGCAAGCTGATCACCCGGATTAAATCCGAGCATATCCCCTACGTGATGCAGCGGCTGGTGCAATTCGGAGCTCCGGCCGAAATTGAGTATTTATCCAATCCGCATGTGGGCTCCGACCGAATTCGGCGCGTGATTCCTAAATTGCGCGCGCACTTGCTGTCTTTAGGCTGCAAAATCCGCTTTGACGCGAAAGTGGCTGAAATTTTATTGCGCGGCTCTGAAGTTTCGGGAGTGCAGTTGCTGGATGGTGAGAAAATTGAATGTGAACGGCTGATTTTGGCGTGCGGTCACTCGGCGGAAGATGTGTTTCATCATTTGCGCGATTTAGGCGTGAAAATGGAGGGTAAGTCGTTTGCCGTGGGTTTGCGCATTGAGCACCCGCAAAGTTACATCAATGAAATTCAATTCCGTGAATACAAAGAACATCCCAAGCTCGGCGCCGCCAATTACAAGCTGGCTTATCATGATAAGACCGAAGACGTGGGCGTTTACAGTTTTTGTATGTGTCCCGGCGGCTACGTGCTGTCGTGTTCGACCGATGGTTTGGGCACGGTCAGCAACGGCATGAGCAATTTCAAGCGCAATTCTAAATTCGCCAATGCCGCCGTGGTGGTGACGGTGGATCACGCCAAATCTTTTGGCGAAGATATTTTTGGCGGCTTAAAATTTCGCGGCGAAATCGAGGCCGCGGGCCTGGAGCTGGTGCGCGCGGGAGGCGGCACCTTTCAATTGCCGGCGCAAAATTTAATGAACTTTCTAGAAGGCCGCAAAGGCCCAGTCGGCGCGACCTCGTGTCCCTCCGGCGTGGTGGCGGCGAGGCTCGATCAATTGATGGGTGAGAAGTTTAAAACTCAATTGACCGCCGGCTTAAATAAATTTGAACGCGGCATGAAGGGTTTTATTTCCGATCAGGCGCTATTGCATGGAGTGGAGTCGCGCACCTCGTGTCCGATTCGGATCCTGCGTGACCAGCTTACCTATCAATCGGTTTCGACTCCCGGACTCTACCCCGCCGGCGAAGGTGCCGGTTATGCCGGAGGTATCACCAGCGCAGCCTGCGACGGAATTCGCATTGCGGAGGCAATTGCCACTGGGCATTAGGCCTTGGGCAATCTCAAACTCGCATCTAGCCTAACCTAGTTGAACAAATATTTTTTTAAACCCTTGCCGCTGCTGCCACTGGCGATCTTCCGCGCGGGTCTGGGATTAATTTTATTTTGCTACTACATTCAGATCGCGCCGCACTTCGTTTCGTTTTTCTCAGTGGCACAGCTTGGTGTTTGGGCGCCCGAGTTGCTGCCGCACAGCGAACTCACCTACCACCTGCTGTGGCTGGCCTGCGTGGCGTGTTCCGCGCTCACGTGTGTGGGCCTATGGACTCAACCCAGCGTTTTGTTTTTGTTCGTAGCCCATACGCTGGTGGTGTGGGCCAATCACTACGCTTTTTGGGGCTGGGGTTATATGGCCCGGCACTTTTTATTTTTTCTGCTGTTAGTTCCATCGGGCCGCGCTCTTTCCGTTGATGTTTATTTCCGGAAGTCGGAGCCGGTGGATTCGGTGGCGGCGTGGAAGGTGCGGCTGTTTCAGTGGCAGGTGATGTTGATTTACTTGTTCACGGTCGCGAACCGGTTTTCCTCACCCGATTGGTGGCAGGGTACATTTCTGGGCTGGACGCTGAACGATGGTAAATTCACCCGCCTCCCGTTTATCAATTGGGTGGAGTGGATTCCCTCGTTAAAAATATTTTCCTATTTCGCACTGGTTCTGGAATCTCTGGGCGCT
>JANMVK010000092.1:0-3107 GCA_031392725.1 Pseudobdellovibrionaceae bacterium | reverse complement strand
GAAAAAAGCGCGCCCAATACCGGAATATTCATTAGCAGGGGCAGCCCAACCGCGGAATCTCCCACCTGCTGGCGAATCAAGCCCGAAAGCGCGATAGTGCGCCGGCCGGGAAGATCAAAATGACTTTTCACTTTATTTGTTTTCAGAGCGGGAATCCCGTCGACGGCGTTAGCCATGTCGAGCAGTGACACCTCGGTTTCAATCTCAATGCTCATCGCGCCTTGAAAATCGGCCTTGGGCTTTACGTTCAACACCACTCCGTGCTGCTTCCAAATCACGTCGCGGGAATTTTTGGAAATAATCCGGATGGGAAATTCCCCGCCGGCATGGAACTTGGCCTCGCCACCATTACGGCACAGAAGATTGGGTGAGGCGAGAATCTGCGCCTGGCCGCGGGATTCAAGCGCCTTCAAGGTGACCGCTAAGCCTTCACTCGCGGAAAATCTCGGAAGCAAGGTGGCCTGATAAGAAGAGGGCCACTCGACTCCCATGGTCTGGCTCTGAGAGCGGTTCAATTCAGCGAGAATCACTTGAGTGCGGACAAGCGGTTGCACGGCCAAGGCCGACTCACTGGCGACCACTCTCATTCCGTAAGGAGAATAGGCGTCGTTGACCGCTTCCTTCAAACCCTTTTGCGCGCTCGGCACATGCGCGGTGAACTGCGGTTGCGCCGAGAACCGCAGAATGGGAAAGCCCTTATTCTTGGCCAATTTTTGAAAATGATTGAGCGCCAAGGGAGCGACATCCGGCAATGCTTGCGCGCGAAAAATATATTGCCCCTGGTGGAGCCGGCTTAATTCCGCCAGCCGCTGCCAGTCGGAAAATCGCAACAAGGTGCCATAAACTTCCATGGGTTGCACATCGGTGGCGAGCTTCAGGCCCTTCATGTGGTGGACCGCCGCGGTCAGCGCCTGGTAAAAATCCTTGCCGCTGGAACGGCTGACCGTTACCAAATGCGAGGCCCGGTCAATCACCACGGGAGTAACGCCAGGTTTAAGCCCCACAAGCTGAACTGAGTTGCCATTTTCAATCACGCGTACAATTCCGCGCGCGCCGACTCGAATGGTGGCATTAGGACTGGCGGGAATTGAGCGCACCTCGCCCACCTTTAGCCAAAGCTGCGAAGCTAAAGAGAGCGAGGGGCTCAATATAAAAAACAGGGGTAATAAGAATGCCACGCTGGCAATCAATGCATCTTGAACGCCACAATGAAGAACAAATTATTGAGTGAGAGCGTCCGGAGTCCGGCAAATATCGGATTCACCGGACGGAAAATGTATCGCTTTCCCACACGCGGCGCCCCTTGGGTGCAGCGTCAATCAGCGGGCAATTGAAAGGTAGCTTCGAATTTTCCCTTGGGAGAATTCACTTCGAGATTCGAGCCTAGCCGGCGGAGCAAGGCCTGCACCACACTTAAGCCGAGGCCGGTGCCCTTGGAGTGATGCATGACATTCTCATCCAACTGAAACGGTTTTAGAATTTTGCTGAGAGTTTCAGCTCTCATTGCTTTGCCCTCATTCAACAAAGAAACCTGAACTTTACCATCGCCCGCATCCTTAGCGGAAATTTCAATGGCGGATTTCTCATGACCGAATTTAATCGCATTGTCCAAAAGCCTGGTCATAATCGAACGCAACGCCTTCGCATCCGAGCGCACGTCGGCCGAATCCAAAGCCACATCCAAAGACATGCCTTTTTTCTCAAGCGGCCCGCCGAATTCATTTTTCAAATCCTGAACCACTTTTTTCAGATCAATTCCGGTCATTTTAATCGGCAAAGTTCCTGTTTCGGCCGAGACCAACTCCAACGAGTCATTGATCAAGGCCTGCAAGCGGTCCGCGCTCTGGCAAATGCGGTCGACAAATTTTTTCTGCTCGGCATCCAGCGCACTTTCCTGAAGTAGGCTTAAAAATGAAATCATCACGGTCAGCGGCGTTTTCAATTCGTGGTTAATCAGAATCATAAAATTGGATTTCGCTTCATCCAAAGTTTTGAGCTCCGTCAAAGCGAGTTCGAGCGCTTCGTTCTTTTCCTTAAGCTCAGCGGATAACTCATACCGCTCAATGGCCTTGTCGACAGTGTTCAACAAATCGTGAGGATCCCACGGCTTGGTTACATACTTGTAAACTTGGCCGGAGTTGATCGCGGAAATCACGGAGTCAATATCGGTAAAGCCCGTAAGCAAAATGCGAATGGCGTCGGGCAATATCTTCATACTTTTTTCCAAGAACTCGGTGCCGGTCATATTGGGCATGCGCTGATCGGTGACGATCAACGAGATGCGATTGTCCTTCACGAGCTTTAACGCCTCAGCGCCGGAGGTAGCCTTAAGCACAATGTATTTTCGGCGGAACAGCCGCTCGAGGGCCTCAACGTTGTCGGTTTCGTCGTCGACGCACAATATGGTGTGTTTCATCTCCCTATAAGTTTAAGGTCGCTCTCATCCCAGAGCAACGGCAAGGCCCTGCCTTTGGTCGGGTTTACCGGCCTAAAGTGCGAAATAAGCCCTTTACCTTTTTGGGGGGAACCCCTACTCTCTGCGACCTATGCGGATAGAAGCCTGCTTCGACAGCCATGTGCATTGGCCCTTTGCCGGCGAGTTTTACCAACGCCTGCGCCTGAGTCATTTGCAGTCGCCCGATGAAATCAAAAACGTAAAAACCACGGCGCAGCACAAACGCGAAGAATGGCTGCTGGGGTTCGGCTGGGACGACAACCGCTGGGCACAAAAGCCGCACCGTAAAATTTTGGACGAGTGGTACCCTGAGGGACCGGTGGCGCTCTCGCGCTGTGACGGCCACGCCCTATGGGTTAACACCGAGGCGTTGAAACGCGCGGGTCTATGGGACGATTCCAGCAAAACCGTTTCCGGCGGCCGCATTGAGCGGGATCCGGATGGCCGGCCCACGGGAGTGTTGATCGATCAGGCGGCCGAGCTAGTCCAGGACAAAATTCCCAAACCGGGCGCCTTCGAATTGCGCCGTCAGTTGCTCAAGGGCGTGCAGATTTTTAACGAAGCCGGCTATACCCATATCCGCGATATGACCTGTGATGAGTTGCAATGGAATGAGGCCGTGAAGCTCGATCAGTCGGGTGTTCTCACCATG
>JANMVK010000765.1:0-1433 GCA_031392725.1 Pseudobdellovibrionaceae bacterium | reverse complement strand
CCGCGTCCGCGCCTCGATAAAGCCGGTAATAGAAGTTGGTGCGCGAGCGATACTCAACGAGAGCGGCGGGCTGGGCGGCGGCTTGATATGGTTTCGCACGCAAGGCAACACCGTGGAGGTGACGGCCGCCGAATTGGTGGGTAAACCCAATGCACAGGGCTTAGCGCCGTCCGATCATTTCGGTGTGTGCGTGGATATGGAATTTAAATGAACAAAGCCGGTCCGGTGGAAAAAATAATGCGCGAAAAACTTGGCAGCATCCTCGCGCCCAGCGTGCTGGAAATCGCCAATGAGAGTCCCATGCACGGGCTGCCGCTTGAAGCCGAAAAACATTTTAAGGTCGTCGCGGTTAGCGAAATGTTTCGCGATCAATCCCGCATCGAACGCCACCGGTTGGTGAATGGCATTTTAAAAGATGAACTGGCGGGCCAGGTTCATGCTTTGAGCGTGCAGGCGTTCACTCCTGAAGAGTGGCGCGCGCGCGAAGGAAAAACCCACCAGTCCCCGGAATGCCTCGGCGGCGGCAAGCGCGAGCGCGACGGTAAATAATTAAAGCTTACAATTCCTGTGATTCACCCGCGGCACCCCTTGTACACTGCGTCGGCGGCGGACAATTAGTTTTCCGAAGCGCCGGCGTAAATCCACGAATAAATAATCGCTAACTCTTGCACCGGCAATTTGATTGGACCCAGAGGCATGCGTTTATTGATCACGGCATCAAAGATTCGGCTCTCAAACGGTTTGCCCGGCACAACCCGCGCCCTGACATTGGCGAAGGTTTCGAGATTGACCCCGCCTAAATTGCTACCGGAGGCCCCAGTGACGGAGTGACAGGTTAAGCAATACGTTTGCAACACGGCTCGTGTGTTGGCGAAGCTGATGGGCTCCATGGGTAAACTTGGCAGGCTCAAAAGGATCCAAGCTCGAATCGCTTCTTTTTCTTCATCGGATAACGGAGCTCCCTGCGGCATTCGATCTTTCGAGATGCTATCAAACAGTATTGAGTTCGCGGCGCCGCCTGGGACGACCCAGCCCTGCGCCATTAAACTGGATCGGGTGATCTCCCCAGGTCCAATGTTGCCGCTGGTGGCATTATGGCAGGAGGAGCACTTGGCCTGAAAGATTCCCATGGCCTTGGTTTCCACCTCGAGCGGTGTCGGACCGGCCGCTGCTGAAGTCAATTGTAGGCTTGGAGTCGAGGACTCAAAGCCCTTGCCGCAGCCGATGAAGCTGATACCAATTAGGAAGATCGCCAAAGTTCTCATCTTATCTCCCAGCAGCAGCCGAGATGGCTTTTTGCTGTTGGAAGAAAGTCGTTAACAACGCAATTTCCGCCGGCGTCAGATTCATAAATACCCTGGGCGGCATTCGGCGCAGATCAATGTCGGTTCGTGTGATCCGGTCGATGGCCACATCATATTCAACCGAGGCGT
>JANMVK010000685.1:0-9588 GCA_031392725.1 Pseudobdellovibrionaceae bacterium | reverse complement strand
GTTTGACCGCTTCCAGTGCCTTAAGCAATTGGTAAGAACAATTGTCGGACAGGAAATAGTAGGGCGCGGAACTTCCCTCAAACTCGAGCAGATGATCGATCAACTCGCTCACCTCAGCGGGTTTGAGATTGATTTTGTACTCCCACAAATCGCGGCCTTCCATATTGGTGTATTCGCGGATCTTCTGATGATAGGGCAGCATGGTGAAGAGACCATGGTAAAAACCAAACAGCCCCTTGATGGCGTAAAACACGGCTTCATTTTGATCGCCATCCGCCGCGAAGTTGATGCCGTAATCAATCAGCTCTTTGCTGTTTTTGTTATCGGGATTCACCAGCTTTAAAAAAGTGTGGCCGAAGGTGCTGGCGGCGTTGTTCATATCGGCCGCGGCGAAAATCAAGTGAACCGCGGTGGTGTTGAGCTGTTGCTTCCACGCATTCCGCTCCACACACGGCTCGAGCCGCTTGGCGAAATGCAGTTGTTCATTGAGCCACTTAAAGCGCGCCATAAAAAAACATTGCGGGTGCATTTTCAGTTTCGCGATCAATTCAGGGGAGGGATTTTCAAACGCTTCAATATCCGCCTGCAATTCAAGCAAGGGATTTTTGTGGCCTAAGGGGTGCAGAAAAAATAAACCGCTGAACGGTGATGAGTGGCCCCACCAGTCTTTTTCGTAGTGGCCGAGGCGCAACCATTTGTCGGATGTGGCAATTTGCTCTAAACGGGAGGCGGGAACAGAAAGGCCCCAGCTGGCTGGGGCCATAAACAATAAAATTAAACTAAGAACCCCGGCAAGCATCCGCCATTGAGATTGCTTTTAAGTTATGAACCATGTCAACGGCGTTCGTCTTGGAGGTCGGCAAGATCTGTTCAAAGTGACTTTGCGCTTTGGAACTGAAGGCATTGATCGCGGCATCATCAGAGCAGCCGTGAAGAGCCGCGAGAGTGGCGAGCTTATCGCCATGGCCTTGCGCCATTTCGCGGGTCAGGTCTTCCTGATTCACCTCGACGAAATATTGAATTTGCTTTTCATTCATAACCAGACCGCTGGCCGAACAGTTCGACGTACCGAAGGTGATGCCGAATGTCTGGCTGCCGAATGAGCCGTTGGTGGTGACGGCGAACAGTTGAATCAGTTTCGTATTGCGTTTAAAAATCATACTGCCTAAACCACAACCCGCGTCGCCGTTGGCGAAAGCGCTGCTTCCCACGAACAAACCCAAGATTAGCACTAGAATTCTCATTAGATCTCCCATCAGTATGTTGAGCCATAATCGTTTCAGCCTTGGCGATTGGTGGCAAGTGGGTTAGCATTTTCTCTATGGAACAGGACCCTCAAAGGAAAGTGGTTGTCGATGCTCTCCGGCGTTACGCCGGCGGACTCCCGCACGGAATCGGCGGGCCGAGAATCGTGCCCGGCCTGTCGTACATTCCGGTCTCCGGCAAACTTATGGATCTTGATGATTTGGAAATGCTGGTGGATGCGTCGCTGGATTTGTGGTTGACCGCCGGACGTTACTCGGTGGAGCTCGAAAAAGCCATAGCTTTGCGCATGGGTACCCGCTTCGCCAAACTGGTGAATTCGGGCAGCAGCGCCAATCTTTTAGCCTTCACCGCGCTGACGTCGCAAGCGCTCGGTGAAAAACGCATCCAGCCGGGCGATGAAGTGATCACTGTGGCCGCGGGATTTCCCACCACCGTTGCGCCGATTGTCCAAAACCGCGCGGTGCCGGTGTTTGTTGATGTGGATTTGCACACCCATAATATTCAAGTGGGGCAGCTCGAGCGCGCTTTATCACCCAAGACCAAAGCGGTGATGATCGCCCATACGCTTGGAAATCCGTTTGATCTCGCGGCGGTGTCTGAGTTTTGCAAAAAACATGATTTGTATTTGATCGAGGATTGCTGCGACGCCTTGGGTGCCACTTTTGGGGGAAAATCGGTGGGCACCTTCGGCGTATTCGGCACTTTGAGTTTTTATCCCGCCCATCACATCACCATGGGCGAGGGCGGCGCCGTGTTTTGTTCCGATCCGTTGAAAAACAAAATTCTGGAGAGTTTTCGCGATTGGGGCCGCGACTGCTGGTGCCCGCCTGGAAAAGACAACACGTGCAAAAAGCGTTTCAATTGGCAGCTGGGCGAATTGCCCGAGGGCTATGACCATAAATATATTTATTCCCACCTCGGCTACAATCTCAAAATCACCGATATGCAGGCGGCGGTGGGCTTAAGCCAAATCCGCAAAGTGGATGGATTTATCGCGAAACGCCGGAAAAATCACAATCTGTTGACCCATATGGCGAAGCAGCGCGGGCTTGAGGAATTTTTTGAACTGCCCAAAGCCACGCCGGGTTCCGATCCGAGCTGGTTTGGATTTTTGCTGACGGTGAAAGATGGCGCGCCGCTGTCGCGCCGGGAGTTGCAAAAATATTTGGAAGATCACAAAGTCGGCACACGTTTGCTGTTCGCCGGCAATCTTATCCGGCAGCCGGCTTTTCAAGGCCAGGAGTTCCGCGTGGTGGGCGATTTGAAAAACACCGACAAAACCATGAACGACAGTTTTTGGATCGGCGTGTGGCCCGGTCTTGATGAAACGCATTTGACCTACATGATGGATATGATTGAAGCCGGCGTGAAGGCACAGAAGGCGCGGGGATGAGCGCGCGCTTTTTAATTTTTGGCGGAGCCGGTTTTGTCGGTACGCGGATCGCGCTCGAACTGGGCCGCCTGGACATTCCGGTGCAAGTTTCCCGCGCTGACGTGCGCGAAGCCTCAAAGCTACAATCTGAAATCACCGGTTTTCAACCCACCCATGTGATCAACGCCGCGGCCGTGGGCGTGAATCCCGCACTAGTGGTGGATTCTCCGACGCTGGAAGCGGTCAACACCACCGGCGCGATGAGAGTCCAAGACGCCTGTTCGCGAGGCCAGGTGAAACGTCTGGTTCATCTCGGAAGTTGTTTTGAATACGGATCCTACGAGCCCAATATTTCCGAGGATTTCGCGCTGAACCCGGGCACGCCCTATGCCGTGACCAAGGCCAATGGTTCGACCGCGCTGCTCAAACATGGGCCGCACGTGGCGTGCGAGACTTTGGTCCTGCGCCTGTTCGGCGTGTGGGGCCCGGGGGAAAATCCGCAACGGCTGGTGCCCCAGATTTTGAACGCGGCCAAAACCAAAACTCCACTCGCGCTCACTCACGGGCGGCAAGTTCGGGATTTTAGTTTCGTCGATGATATAGTGGCCGACATTGTCGCGCTGGCCCTTTGTCCAGCGGTGGCGCGGGTCGATGTAGTCAATGTGGGTTCGGGCCGGGGACTCTCGGTGCTGCAATTTGCAACTGACGTCGCGCGCGCCCTCGATTGCATTTCATTGCTGCAGCCGGGGACGCTTCCCGAGAGGCCAGGAGAAATGGCTCGGCTGGTGGCTTCAACCCAAAAGCTCTCGACATTGATTCAGTTAAAGCCCCGGACCTCGCTGGAGTCTGGCCTCAAACAAATGGCGTGATACTCTGAGAGTACATGAAGATTGTGCTCGTCCGGGTTCCCACTATCATCGACGCTTCGGCGTCCACCGCGCCCATTTGTCCCCCGGTGGGGTTGGCTTACCTCAAGGCCATCTGCTCGAAGTTCACCAGACAAATCACCGTAATTGATTCTGTGGGCAATAAACCCGAAGTGATGCGCGTGGAATTGGGCAGCACCAGTTTCCGGATTTTAGGCGAAAGCGCGGACACCATAGCGGCCTATGTTCCGGTCGATGCCGAAATTATTTTATTGTCCATTATGTTTTCACAGGACTGGCCTTATGCGCGCGAGGTTTTGCGTGAGATCAGAAAACGCGCCACCAACGCCGTCATTATCGCGGGAGGCGAGCACATTTCGGCGGTGCCCGAGTTTAGCATGAAGAGCGCGCCGGAAATTGATGTGTGTGTCCTCGGCGAAGGTGAAAATACTTTGCACGCGTTGCTGACGCATTACCAAAACTCTTCGGCTCTACCAACCGAGATCGCGGGCACCTGCGTCCGGCACCCCACTCATGGTTTCCATAGCAATGCCAAGCAGGCCCGCATCACCTCCTTGAAGGAAATTCCCGATCCCGACTGGGACGGCTTTCCTCTCGCCCACTATCTCGACAATGAGCATGGCTTCGGCGTGAACCGCGGACGTTCGATGCCGATCGTGGCCACGCGCGGCTGCCCCTATCAATGTACATTTTGTTCGAATCCCCTAATGTGGACCACCTTATGGAAGGCGCGTGAGCCCGAAGATGTGATCCGCGAAATGAAAATTTATATCGAGAAATACCAAGCGACCAATTTTGATTTCTACGATCTCACCGCTATTGTCAAAAAAGACTGGATCGTGAAATTTTGCAAAATGTTAATCGAGCAAAAACTGAACGTCACTTGGCAGCTCCCCAGCGGCACGCGCAGTGAGGCCATTGACAGTGAAGTGGCGGGGCTGCTTTATGCGTCCGGCTGCCGCAATTTATCATACGCTCCAGAATCCGGCTCGCCCGAAATTTTGACCCTGATTAAGAAAAAGATCTCGGTGCCTAAGATGCTGGAGAGTATGCGCGGCTGCGTGGCCGAGGGCTTGAGCGTAAAGGCCAACATCATCTGCGGTTTTCCCGACGAAACCTGGGCCCATCTGCGCCAGACTCTGTGGTTTATTGTGAAGGTGGCGGCTACGGGCATCGATGATCTCTCGATCAATCAGTTCAGCCCTTATCCCGGAAGCGAGTTGTTTGACCGCTTGGTGAAAGAGGGAAAGGTGGAATTGAACGATGAGTACTTCGAAAGCCTGTCTTACTACAGCAGCATGACCAACGCCCGGTCTTACGGCAATTATCTGTCGAGCCGGGAGATTCTGGTTTATAAGACTCTCGGCACCGCTTTGTTTTACCTCACGGCCTTCAGTCTGCATCCCAGCCGGGTGTTCACCACGATTCTCAATGCCATTCGCGGAGTGGAGACCAATCGTCTAGATAAAACTTTGAACGCCTATTTTTCGCGCTTCCGCGCTAAACCAAACGCTAGTCGCAAATCCTTGAAACCGCCTCGGGATTCAGAAAATAGACCTGACGCCGCGTAAGTGATTTGATACACTAAAATCCGGAGTCAACTATGAAAGTCGTCATACTGGCCGGAGGTCTCGGCAGCCGGATCAGTGAGGAATCTCATCTGCGTCCCAAGCCCATGATTGAAATCGGCGGGCTTCCAATTCTATGGCACATCATGAAGATCCATTCGCACTTTGGGCTGAACGATTTTGTCATCTGCTGCGGGTACAAGGGTTACATGATTAAAGAATATTTCGCCAACTACTACGTGCACAACTCCGATGTGACGTTTGATCTCGGCGACAACACGGTAAAAGTTCATCACGCCAAAGCGGAACCGTGGAAGGTCACGCTTGTCGACACCGGCGAGGACACCATGACCGGCGGCCGGCTCAAACGCATTCAACCTTACGTCGGCCGCGAAGATTTTTGCATGACCTACGGTGATGGCGTCGCCGACGTGAATATCAAAGCCCTGATTGAGTTTCATAAATCGCATAAGAAAAAAGCCACGCTTACGGCGGTGCAGCCGCCAGGACGCTTCGGCGCGCTCGAAATCAAGAGTGGTTTGGTCACGCAGTTCCGCGAAAAGCCCATTGGCGAGGGCGCACGCATCAACGGCGGTTTTTTTGTATTGAGTCCAGCGGTTCTCGATTTGATTCCCGGTGACTCTTGCATTTGGGAGCGCCAACCTTTGGAGCAGCTGACCGCGCAAGGGCAGCTGTCGGCCTATAGCCATGATGGCTTTTGGCAGCCCATGGACACTCTGCGCGACAAGCAATTGCTCGAAGATCTGTGGAAATCGGGCAAGGCGCCGTGGAAGGTCTGGGAATGAAAGCCGAATTCTGGCGCGGCCGCCGGGTGCTGATCACCGGTCACACGGGATTTAAAGGTTCCTGGCTCGCCGCCATCTTGGATCAAGCCGGTTCGAAAATTTTGGGGATTTCCCTTCCTCCCAACACCACGCCCAGCCACTTTGAGATTTTAAAGGGCCGGTTGAAAATGGAATCGGCGTTTTTAAATATCAACGAACTGAAACCTCTCCAGCAAGCCATTCAGAAATTCAAACCCGAAATCGTATTTCATATGGCGGCGCAAGCTTTGGTGCGCGAGTCCTACAAAGATCCGGTGGAAACTTTCGCCACCAATATCATGGGCACGGTTCACGTCTTGGAATCCTGCCGCGGTCTTGAGGGTTTGCGCGGAATGGTTATAGTGACCACCGACAAGTGCTATGAAAATTCAGAAACAGGCCAGGCCTTCTCCGAGAGTGACCGGTTGGGCGGCCGCGATCCTTATTCGAATAGTAAAGCTTGCGCGGAATTGGTAACCGGGTCCATTCGCCAGTCGTTCTGGCAAAGTGAAATCGATTCCGGAAAAACCGGATTGGCCACGGCCCGCGCCGGCAATGTAATTGGCGGCGGAGATTGGTGCGCCGACCGGATTGTCCCGGATTTAATCCGCGCTTGTGAAAAGGGCGCGGCGGCCCGCATCCGAAATCCCAACTCCATCCGGCCCTGGCAGCATGTGCTTGATTTGTCCGAGGGTTATATTGTACTTGCGGAAAATTTATGTGAGCAACCTAAAGCTTTTTCCAAGGCCTGGAATTTTGGGCCCGACATCAGCGCCAGAACTTTCACGGTTGGGGATGTCGTGAAGCAGGCGAAATCGATTTTGGGCGACCGTTTAAAATGGGATTTAGACCCCGGCCCTCATCCTCATGAAGCTGTGACTTTGAAGTTGGATTGCCGATTGGCCAACCAAGAATTGAAATGGCGGCCCAAGTGGCAGGTGGACGATTCCATCCGGGAAACGTTTAACTGGTATGAGTCTTATTTGCGCGCGCCGAGTGGCGCCGCCGATGTCACCTTTAATCAAATTGAACAGCACCGGAACCACCGATGAGCAAACGGCTGATTTCCATAGTTTGCCCGGTGTTGAATGAAGAAGAGGCGCTGCCATTATTTTACGATACGGTTTCCCGCTTAGTGGGCCAATGGGAATCCACATACAACTTTGAATTTGTTTTCACCGACAATTGCAGTGACGACAACACCTTCGCGATCCTGCAAGGACTGGCCAAAAAAGATCCGCGGGTGCGGGTTTTTCGCTTTTCCAAAAATTTCGGTTACCAGGCTTCAATTTTCACTGGCTACAGCAGGTGCAAAGGAGATTGCGCCATTCAACTGGATGTGGATTTGCAAGATCCTCCCGAAATGATCGGAGACTTCCTCAAAAAATGGGAAGAAGGTTACCGTGTCGTTTATGGCGTGAGGACCAAGCGCAAAGAATCCTGGATGATGAGCCTGGTGCGAAAAGCCTTTTACCGGATTTTAAATCTGCTCAGTTCGGAGCCCATCGCGGTGGACGCGGGAGACTTCCGCTTAGTGGACCGTAAAGTCATCGAGCAAATTAAACTGCTCAATCAGGGTTACCTTTACCTGCGGGGCTCCATCGCGCAAATGGGTTTTAAACAAATTGGGATTCCCTACATGCGCAACGAACGCGCGGTGGGCAGCAGCAAGTTCGGGCTTATGCAGCTCGTGGGATTGGCCATCGACAGTGTTTTGCTCCACTCGACGGTGCCGCTCCGGTTTGCCGCATTTTTCGGCGTGGGCCTCAGTCTGATCACCGTGATCAGCGCCTTGGTCTATGTGGTTTTAAAATTTATGGTCGGTGAAGGCTGGCCCGCGGGCTTTACCACGGTCACGGTTCTGATTTTGTTCTCCCTCGGAGTCAACTCCTTGTTTCTCGGAATTTTAGGTGAGTATGTCGGCCGTCTCTACCGCCAAAGGCACGCCCTGCAGGGTGTGATCATCGATGAGCAAATTGACCAGCAAAATTAAAGCGGCGGCGCCGGATTTTTTATGGCTCCTAGGCGTGACGCTGTTCGCGGGATTTGTCTTCACCGATGATATCAATAATAAAGGCGGCGCGCTGTGGGACAATGGCTTTTTCATCTCATTATTCTTTAATCACATCGATTCTATTTACCGCTTCGGTGAACTGGCGTACTGGTTTCCCAGCAATCAGTTAGGCTGGCCGGCTTATTACTACTCCATCCTCGGCGACGTTCCGGTTCACACTCCTGTCTTCACTCTGCTCGCCATTCCGGTGTGGATCGCCGGCCGGCTCCAGATGGAAATCTCCACCATCGGGCTATTCACATTTTATTACGGATATCTGGTTCCCGGTGTGGTCAACGTGGCGGTTTATATTACCGCCCGAATGCTTTTTCACAGCCGGATGGCGGTGTGGTTTGCCGTGTTGCTGGCGGCTTTTTCGCCCGGCGTGTTGGTCAATATCAGCGACATTGGATTTCTGGAACCTCTGGGCTATGGTTTATTTTTCTTTTCGGCCTGGCTGCGTTTTACCCGCAAGCCCGAGGATATGTCTTTTTATTTCCTGATATTGGCGTCGTGCGCGGTCTTGCTCGACATCGGATTTCCGTTCCTGATTTGGAATTTGATATTTATCCCCTTGTCGCTAGTGCTAGCCACGTTTGTTCCCGCGCAGGGCTGGGTGCGGCTCAAGGCGGCGGTCCGCAGCCGGCCGGTATGGCAGTGGCTGGCCGCTTGTGGTGCGATGTTGCTGGCCATGGCGCCTCCTATGCTGACTTTCCTTAGCGAACAAAACCTGATCCGCTCGACCATCGGCACCGCGGTCTATGACTTCCGCGTGCTACGGCCGGGAAATCCGTTTGAAGCCTTTGCCACATCACTTCCCAACTTTGGCTTTGAGTTCCGGGAAAAAGGCTGGTCCCTTCTCCAAGGCGGGCAGGGCGATTGGATTTCCAGCGGTTATATTTGCCTTCTGTGCTTGCCACTCTGCCTTGTGGCTCTGGTGTACGGACGACGGATGCTGCGTCTGAGCGGCGCGGTGACTCTCATAATTTTTGCCTGTGTGGTGACGCTCTCGGCGTGGAATCCGCTGTTCAGCATTGTGATTCGTTGGGTGAGGCCGTTGCAAAGCAACACTCATTGGCCGGACTTGGGCTTTCGCGGCGGATTTTATTTAGTTTTTATTTTTCTGGCCACCATGGGTTTTGAATTGCTCGAACATGGGCAGCAGAAGGCCATCAGGTTGTTGCCGTGGTTGATCGCCCTATCTTTAAGTTTTTCGGTGGCGGTTTATGCCATCTTTCAAGGCAAGGACATTTTCAGCAACACCTCGTTCGGACTGATGATGATGATGTCCTTGGGATTTCTTATCCTGTCGGTGTGGCTGAGGTTCAATCAAAATCGCCGCATGCGCAAAATCGTGGTGGGAATGGTGCTGGTGCTGACCTTTCTCGACGTTTCCACCTTTGCCTTTGTTCATATGCGCAACACCATGGATAAATTCGGTTACAAAGTGATCGTGCGCTCCGAGCAAATGGATTCGGGCGCACCCGGCCTGCTCCCCAACCGCGATGATTTCGCCGAGCGAATTTTAATGCTGGGTCCGCATTTTGACTTGTATCAGGCCGAGTTCAATCCGTGGTCATTCGCTCCCTTCCAACTTTTCGACGCCGCGCGGATGGTG
>JANMVK010000668.1:0-11249 GCA_031392725.1 Pseudobdellovibrionaceae bacterium | reverse complement strand
CTTGATATCAGTCTTCATGTTGCTGTCAGCGATACCCGTGCCATTCGCGACTGCAGCGGCTGTGGCGGGAATCACTTTAAAAATACCGGCAATGGCATTCACTTGGCCATTGGCGGCGGTGCCCGGAAGTTTAAAATCCACTTTAACAGCGAATTCTGAACAGGGTTTTTCTTCTTTTATGCAGCTGGCGCTGAGCATGATCTGATCGGCCAAATCCGCATCAGCGGCGCCGGTTTCAGTCGGGCTCACCTCGATGTTGTAAGTGGGCAATCGCTGAGCGTCGAATTTGACTTCTTCGCCGACTTCTCCGGAAGCCATGCGCAGCATGTGGGGTTTACCTTTGAATAATACCACTGCGCGAATTGAGAACATGGTCTTAGTGGGATCAGTCAGGTCTTTGCCGGACTTAATCGTAATTCCATGAATGATCTGTTTAATCTGAGTGTTGTGGACGTTAATCAATTCATATTCCGCCATCCACGCCGCGCGGGCGTAACCGCCAGTTATGGGCTGCGGAGGGCGGCCTCCGGGGGGGATCACAGTCCCTTGAGCGCCACCGGACAAACCGGGTCCCGCTACAGGAGGAGTTACGGTCGGACGGTCTTGGGGATTCCACTGAGTAGTGGGAGTTAAACGCGACAAAGTCGAATCAGCCGAGTTCTGCCCGGGACGATTATTTTGCGGGGGAGCGGAAGCACGCATTTGCGCGAGAGTCGGCTTACCGTTTTTAACAGCCCATGCATCGTACTCGGCAACAGTCGTTCTGCGCGATTTGAAACCGCTGAAGCGGTCGCCGCAAGCCGAAACTAAGCCGACACATAACAGTCCGGTTACACCTAATTTTAAAACGTTCAACTTATGCGACATAAACTAATCTCCCTCAGACCGAGCGAAAGCGCTCTAGTCCAATCGCCTATTGAGCAAGTTAAATGCCACGGGCGCCGAGGGGCGCTGTCCAATTTAACGCCATCCCAGCATAAATTTCATAGGTGGTGAGCCGTTCTTGGGCACCGTGGACCGAACCGCGCTCAATCCAAACAGCATTCCAACTTGCCCAATTCCGCGGTTTTCGCGTATGTGTCCTTATATATTACGAGGAAATCCCAGACATGTCCGACATCACCCGCCGCGAATTTATTCACTTTATGAGCCGGTCCACCGCCGCCGCCGCCACCTTGCCGTGGATTTTGGAGTGCGCACACAAAGCCGTGCGTCCGGTGGGCCCAACTCTGCCGTTCACGCCGATAAAAGCCAGCACCGAAGATGCGTTGGTCCTGGCTGATGGATTTAACTTTGAAGTGATTCTGCGCTGGCGCCAGCCACTAAATAAAAAAGGCGAACTGTTCGGATTCAATAATGACTACATCGCTTTCTTGCCGCTGAGCCCGCTGGATCCCAATGAGGGATTGATGTGGGTCAATCATGAATATCACGATCCTTATTATGTGAGCGGCTGGCGGCCGGGCACGCCCCGCACCACCGAGCAATTTAACAAAGAACGCAAAGAGGTGGGCGGCAGTATCGTGCACATGCGCAAATATGAAGGCCGCTGGCAGATAGTCGCGGACTCGCAATTTAACCGCAGGCTCGATGCCTACACGCCGATTCCCTTAATTTCCGAACGCCCCATCCTCGGCCACCGCGTTGCGCTGGGAACCATGGGCAATTGCGCGGGCGGAGTGACACCGTGGGGAACTGTGCTCACGTGCGAGGAGAATTACGAAAATTTTGTCGGCGAAGCGATATATAAAGACGGCAAACGCACTTTGGTTGATGGCGATGACTACTTGTCGTGGACCAAGGGCGTGAAACTGCCACCGGAACATTATGGGTGGGTGGTGGAAGTGAATTTAAAAAGCGGTAAAGCGAAAAAACTATGCGCGCTCGGCCGCTTTGCCCATGAATGCGCCACTTGCTCGGTCGCGCCCGATGGCCGCGTGGTGGTGTATTCGGGCGACGACGCCCAGGACGAACATCTCTACAAATTTATTTCCCGTCGAAAGGGTTCCCTCGAAGAGGGTGAATTGTACGTGGCTGATATTAAGCGCGGCCGCTGGCTGCCGCTGAACCGGCGCGAGGACGAGCGCCTGAAAAAAGCCTTCACCGATCACACCGATATGATGATCCGCGCCCGCGAGGCCGCCAAAATCGTCGGCGCCACTCCGCTCGACCGCCCGGAGGACATCGAAATCGACCCGCTCAGCGGCCATATTTTTGTTGCGCTGACCAATAATAAAAAAGGCGGGAATTATTTCGGCTCCATTCTTAAAATCATGGAGAAAAATAATAATCCGTTAAGTCTGCATTTTGACAGCGCCACGTTTATGGCGGGCGGTCCTGAAACCGGTTTTGCCTGCCCCGATAATATGGTGTTCGATAAAAAAGGCAATTTGTGGCTGGCCACCGATATCTCGGGTTCCGCTATGAAAGAGGATCCCTACAAGCCCTTTGGCAACAATGGGTTGTTTTATGTTCCCCTCGACGGGGCCCGTGCGGGTGTGGCGGTGCAAGTGGCCTCCGCTCCCAACGGCGCGGAATTTACCGGTCCGTGCTTCGCACCCGATGGTAAAACTTTGTTTTTGTCGGTGCAGCACCCGGGTGAGCGCGCGCATTTCAGGGAAAATATGAGGAGTTCGTGGCCTGGCGGCGGAACTTCCGAGCCCGCTCCGTGCGTGGTCGCCGTTTCGGGTGCAGCAATGGAATCTCTTCTGAATTAATGATCCCAAGTCTGTAAACGCATTAAACAGCTGTATAACTATAAAAGCGTCTCAATTTGAGACACTTGTGAAACCTCATACCCTCCATCTGAGCAGGCCCAAGTTTGCAATTCCCTTGAGTCCGTCAAACTGGAAGGTATTTCCCATGTTACGTTTGTTGAACCTAATGATAATCCTGTTCGCGGCCCAAGTGTGGGCGTCGTCGGGATTTTTGGATGACGATGCGCCCGCGGGCCCCAAAACTCCGGCTGTGATTCAGCCGGCCCCCGCGCGTCCGCTACCTCCTCCGGCCGCAACACTGCCAACGCCGCACGCACCCGTTGTCACGGATAATTTCCCCAAATGCCCGAACCGCTCCACTAAACGCGCCGATGTCGTGCAGAAAATGATCGAGCAAATCCTTGGTATCCAAAACCCGTGGAACAACACCCTGGCCTCGGACCGCCACAATTCCTTCACCTTGATTAACAACCGCAATGAACTGCAAGTGGTCGCTAAAGTGGACGGCACCGACCACTTGGTCGCGGCCACCATGTGCCACGCCAACGACGGAATCGTTGTGAAACTCGTGGCGACCGGATTCCTCGGGATTCAAGTAACCAATTATATTAAAGTCCGCCCGGTCAATGCCCACCAAGTGCATATCACCAGTTTTGAAGGCAATCAGGAAAATCCCGACAAGGCCGGCATTTTCAGTTCCACCCAGGCGAGGCGCTAAATGACAACATCCATCCGCACCCTAATTCTCGGTCTGATTTTAACCACTAGTTTTTTCGCCAATGCCTTTGATCTAAAGCTCGAAAATCTCGGTCCGTGGAAGTTAACCGTGATCGAGAAGAAGAACATTTATTTAGGAAATGCCGAGGCGACATTAACTCTGCCCCGCCTCGACAATGAATTCAGCCCCACGATTTTGATTGAAAAGTTGCCGATGGCCGCCGCCCCCGAAAACCGGGAAGAATGGCATCACCTGATTTTTCTCAACGCCACCAAGGGCAAATTCGTGGTCATGAACGAACGCGCGTTTAAGACCGGAACCATCGACCGTTACGTGGTGGAATTCCGCTCGGACATCGGTGCCGACTCCATGCTGCACTCGATAGTCATGGCGACTTCGATCAACGGCGAAATTTATGCGTTTCACTTCCAGAATTTTCCCAAAACTTTTGGCGATAGCGTGGGCGCCATCCGCCAACTGTTCCGCACCATGGAAGTCTCAATCAGCCGTTCGACCCGTCCATAAAATTAACACCTGTGTGACCGTACACGGCCTTTAAGCCTTAATTTATATGGCTGGGCCGTATAAGCGGCCTCCCGAGTACCTAGCTTGCAATTCAAATATACGATGTTTAGAGGAGTCCCCCGATGTTCAAAAAAGTTGCCGCTTTAGGAGTGATTTTAGTTAGCCAAAGCCTTTGGGCTCAGTCCAGCGGATTTGGTTTTGATGATAGTCAAGCGACCCCCGCCGTTGCCAAACGGCCGCAGGTGGTGGCTCCCGTGCCTCAGCAATCGGTCTTGCCGACTACGGTTCCAGCCGCGCCGGATCCCGCCGCACCCAGCGCGATCGAACAATTCCATTGTGACACCGGTTCAACCCGCTCCACCGCCACGGCCACTCAGATGTTCAAAGAAATCTTAGGCGTGGATCTGCAGCCCGGCACGTCCCTGGTTGAAGGTGAAGGTTACAGCGGCAATCAAGTGCATATGAAAGTCGTGAATTCTTACAACATTAAACTTCGCATAGTCAGTCACGGCGCGGATGTGGCGGGAAGCGCCTGCTGGCGCCAAAACGGTGGCCGAAAACAAATCGTCTTGGCAGTTGTGATAACTAACGCCTCGATGGGCAATGGCGCCTACACCATCTCAGTGGCGCGCAACGGGCGCAACTCGGTGTTTCTCCGCGGATCAGGCCAATTGGGCAGCGTTTTAAATCACCATTACGATGTCATCAGTACACGGTAGGAGTTGATAAATGAAACACTCATGGTTAATTATCGCGGCATTTGTCATCAGCGCTCCGGCCCTAGCCTCCACCCCGCTCAAATTTTCGGGCATGAAAGGCTGGAGAGTTTCGGCGGTTGAAAAAGATCCGGTTCTCAAGGCCGTGTTCGGCGATTCTGAATACGTAATTTTGGTCTCGGACAAAAATGCCGAAGAGATGCCGTCCATTCGCGTGCGCAACCTGGGCGATGGCGCGGGCCTCACTAAATCGCAAGCCAAAAGCTGGGCTTCGATCATTTTTGCCAATCAATCACAAAAGCCGATCCTGACCAGCGAACACATTTTCAAGAAGCGCGGCCAGTTCAATTATATGGCTGAATTTCAAACCGATGTCGGCACCGAAGACATGCTCCGCTCGATTGTGCTCGGCACCATCGTTGACGGTAAACTTTATATCTTAATCTATGAACAGCATCGCGAGACCTATCAAAAAAATCTGGCTTCGGTTAAGAAGCTGTTTCAAGACGTCGTACTGACCACGGCAAAGTGAATAAATATTTTTTCGGCCTCGCCGCCGGCTTAGTGCTGATTTCAGCCTTGGCCGCCGGCCAAGATGAAATGTGTGAGCCCCTGCTCACCAACCGCGCCGATATTCTCCGCCATTTTCGCAACGCCCCTGATTTTCAAGAAACCCGCACCGGCACCTGGATTCAACGCAATGGGCGCATGATTTTTGTCGCCGACGCCACCGGAATCTCTATAACCACGCCGATTGTCAATTCCTCCGCCCATCTGGAAATCATCCGCAGGCAAGTCGGCGACGAACGCTTCCGTCAGATCATGTCCTCCCCTAGTCGCGATAAAGACCTGGCCGATGCCATGAACGGCGTCGCCGAGCAGCGCGAAGATCCAGCGCTGGTGCTGGACGCCGAAAAAATCCACGATGAAATTGAACAGTATCGCTTCGACGCCGATCTTCCCGAGAACTTGGAAAAGATGGCATTGCGAAAACTAAAATTTATGGAGCGCTTCGCCTCGCCCATGACCCCGTGGCTGCGTCCCAAGGTTTTAAACAAGCGCATAGCTCAATTGGGACAAGTGTGGTTCGACGATCCCATATCCAAGCAGGTCAGCAAGACTGTGGCTCTGTACAAGGCCGTGCTGGTTAAGGTTCATCTTAAGGACACTCACCAATTTATTTTCAGCTCCGGAACCAGCACCTTCGCCGATATGACCCACAGCGAACTCCATGGCACCCTGGAAATCGTCATCCCCCGCAACCGCCGTCGTGATTCCATCCCAGGATATATTATGGTGCGCGCTGATGACGAAACCATGATGAAGGGCCGCGTGGACTTTATCCGCAAAGGCGACAAGACCGTGATGTTTAGTGAGGTTTACGACTTCACTGACGGGCGCTAGGCTGGCTTCCGGGCCGCCGCCACTCCCCGCATCCATCCTTCTCGAGCGAGCCAAGAGCCGGGCGCGGAAAGGTAAAATGGCAACTCTGGCGGGCGAGACTTTCTAACAAGCAGGGGCCCAGCCTTTTTTCCCAACAATTTATTCCACTGAACAAAATAAGCCGCTGAAGAATACTGATCAACGTGATTCAGCAATTTTGAATGCTTAGAAAAATTCTGCAGCACATAAGCCATGGCATTTTTCATCTTGGTCGGATTATTCAAAACACTCACATGATACCGCCCCGAAAAAACCGGCCCATGACCACCGACAATTTTCCTAACTAATTTGCCAAAGCGGCAACCAAAACTCCGCATTCCTAGAGCCAAACTCTCGTTATCAGGAGTCTCCACAATCATGTGCACATGATCATTTTGAATTGAGAAATGCACGACTTTGAAGCCAAACACACTCGCCCGAGCCGCACTCTTTTTAAACGCAGCGGCCACTTCACCGCAGCGCAGGTTCACAAGGCCATCCCTGATTTTTAAAGTGATATGAACGGGCGTCGAGAATTTAATCCGTGGACGCTTAGCATGGCTAACCAATCCAGATTCATTCGGCCGGCCAGCTCCCCGCCGTTTGCCACCCCAACCATTTACGTTTTTAAACGACAACTGCTTTGCGGTTTTTTTCATGTCGGAAATCTACGATTGAAAATAAAAATCGTCAACTTGATTTGGCAGTGATTTTTAAATCTGAAACGCTTTTGCCTTCGATGTTTGGGAGGAGAAATACAAGCGCGGAAATTTCGACACGCTTATTATTGCATTGCCTTAAGTGGCCTGTACCCGGTGCGACACGCCAACTCTCCAACCGGTTTGCCCGGAAACCGAAACCGTCAGATGGCGCCTAACCCAACATACTGCCTAAAGACCGCCCTAATGCGTCCCCGCTGCGTTTTTTTGTCTACTCAGGGATGGCTATTTTTCATATGGTAGTCCTTGAGACCACGTAGCTCAGTTGGATAGAGCAAGTGTTTCCTAAACACTAGGTCGGGGGTTCGATCCCCTCCGTGGTCGCCAAATTTTAAATATTTAATATTATTGAGCAATTCAAAAATGTCGGCGCAAATAAAGTCGAACCATCGTGAAAACTTTAACACTATCATGATAGTTGATGTATAGTGTCTTATGGCTCAGTGGGAATTTGTTGAATGGCTACTGTTTTGGATACTTGAGACCTCACACTTTGAGTTTGAGTGGGATCACGGGAATCGAACAAAAAGCGCAGCTAAACATAAAATATCTATTGAATCAGTGGAGAGCGTTTTTCGGTCCGGGTTGGCGCTGCCTCTGGGCATACAGATAAAACCCACAACAAATGAGCAGCGTCTCGGAATTGTTGGACCAACTATCGGAGGAAGACTCCTTCAAATTGCATTTGTACTTCGAGGCGGCCGCGTTCGAGTCATTAGCGCTCGCCCAGCCCACAAAAAGGAAAGAGGACAGTATGAAGAAATCTTACGCAAAGTCCAAAAAGGAATATGACGCCCCGTTTGAACTCGATGCCAGGAAAATACTGGCGGCCATGAAACGCCACAAGGAGTCCCGCAAGAGACCCACGAGCGTGGCGCTTGACGACACCACGATTCGGGACCTCAAAGCCATAGCCGAAAAGCAGGGCATTCCGTATCAAGTCTTAATTCGTGTCTTCATTCTCGATGGAATTGAAAAGTTACGAGGAAAAGCGTCCTAAAACGTTGGTCAACCGATGAGACTTTAGACCTTGACGCCCGCCTGGATTCAATCGAACATGATTGGTTTAAGTGGAGGCCATTCAAGCAATGGGTAAAGAGAGGAAGAAAAGGGTAAGCAAGGAGGCAAAACCTAAAAGCCATCCATCTTCCAATACCCATGAACCCAAAGAAGTACATCCTTGGCGCGTCTGCCCGGCCGGGGAACACTGGGTTCGCATTCATCCACGAGATGTCCCCAAAGGGGGAACAACAACAGTCACTGGCCACTGTCGCACGAATCCCTCAAGAAAAGATCAAATCTATGCCTTGGAATTGACAAAAATTGCAGAAAAATATTTTAACGATGTCAGTTCGCTTCCCGCTGCAGACGATCTTGGGTACCGCAGGGGAAACGAATACGATCGAGTGATCGCGGGCTGGACAAAATATTGGAATGACGTTCTCCAACCGGAAAAACCCCTTGACCCCAATTTAGTTAAGGCGTTGATTGCCACGGAATCTGACTTCGACCCAATGGCCATCGCGCTGGCGTCCAAGGGAAATTGGGCTCGGGGATTGACTCAAGTCACTGATCAAACTCTCAAGATTCTTTCCGACGAGAAAGGTGAAATCAGAGACCACCTCGTGAATATTGATCAGAAAGAGGCCTATGACCCCAACTTAAATATCGCGACCGGGATTCGTTGGCTTTTCCATAAGAAACATCTTCTGCAGAGTAGAGTAGGACGGCCAGTTTCTTGGGAAGATGCCGTGATGGAATACAAGAGCTACACCAAAGATATTGCAGCCAAAAAACCGAAAGCGTTGAAGAAGCAGACGGAATTCATTGAGAAATACCAGCGGTTGAAAGGCAAAAAATGAAATACTTCTGGCTCTTACTGTTGACCGCCCTCCCAGTCACGTCCACCGGCCGACATGAGGAATCAAATCTCCAATATCTCTCCCATCCTCTTTGCCAAGAAAATCCGGTTACGGTGGCCGAGAAGAGCCACGCGGACTATCAAATTAGAATTTCATCTGCCGGAGAACAGTCCTGCCAGACGCTTGAAATTCTAAAAGGGGGGAAGCTTCTTTACCACGATGAAGAAATCGGCGGGCATTTTTTGTTTCGGCGATGACATCATTGAAGAGCACGAGTCATTGTTTGATCTGGCCGGTAAGGGAAATGCCAATCTTGTCTTGTCAAAATGGACAGGGGGCGCACACTGCTGCTATTCCCTTTTTATTTTCGAACTTGGACAGGATCTTAAGTCCATCGCGCATATCGAAGGGGGAAATTTTTTGCCCTATCTCGAAGACTTGAACAAGGACAGCATTCCGGAGATTAAAGTTACCGACGATTTTTTAGCTTATCAATTCTCAAGCTTCGCTTATTCCGCAAACGCCGACGTCGTATTGGAGTATCGAGAGGGGGCCTACGGCGTAGCTGCGGACTATATGAAAAAACCAGCGCCTGATTTTCGCTCACTGAACAAGAAAATATCATCGTGGCAAAAAGCATTCCGCCAAACTGAAGCCGGCGACCATCCTCCACGCCCATTCATTCAAACAATTACGGATCTCGTCTACTCAGGGAACAAAGATATGGCCTTGGATGTGATCGACCGAGCCTGGCCCACGGACATCCCCGGCAAAGCTGATTTTGTTCGAGGCTATGAGGATGCTCTAAGGGAGTCGCGATTTTATGGAGAGTTCGAGAGGCAACTCGCCAATTATTGAATTTACCTTGGCTGCGTCAACCACATCAAGAACGTCCCATGAATTTATACTTTCTTCGGTGAATTTTCAGGCGGATATCGCTATCCATCACCAGATCCGGATTTTCTCTGATTTTGCCCAAATAAAGGATAACAGCCGTCCGGCCCCAGCCCATTTCGGCGGCGATCCGATCCATGCTCAGTCTCTCGACCCACCTTTTTCGCGCCAGCTCGGTGAAATCGATAGTCTCTCTCCAGGCGACCGTGTAAAACGTATTACAGCTCAGGGCGCTTGGTTCGAGTAGATTGTCGCAGCCCTCGCCATTTTGAGGATGTCCGCCGCTTCGGTGGGATTCATGAAGGGCTGACGGTTATTTAAGCGACCTCGCTTCGCTGTTCAATAGCAAAAGTTTTCAAACACTCAACTAATTTTGCACAACCGAACTAGCAGCGGGATTCAAGACGCGAATTTGAGGGGCCACGGGGTCGCGGTGGAAGGCTCTGCTGTCAGCGAAGGAATTACCCCGACCGTCTGTTTGTAGGATTCGCACAGTTTTATGTCCATCGGGTGAACTGAGTTCAACGCTCGCGCTGAACAGCTTGGTCGCACATGGAACGTCCTGGGAAGTTACAACATCTCCATAAACCGCAACCGAGTAGTCAGATGCGCAGGAGCCAGAAATTTTGAGTTGGCCCTTCGACTCAAATTGAGATGCGGGTTCGGCAATCGCGATTGCCATGGAGTCTTTCTGGGAAGATAAATATGAATCGGTATGGAAAGGTTTACCACAGTTAGAGAAGCAAGCTGCCACTCCAATTTGAAACAGAGTTGCAGCCCCCAGAGCCTTGAATTTTTTCTGCATGGCCTCGCCTCGGAACGTTCATTGTGAATCTTGAGATAAGAATACCCGGTGAATCATAAAGCCCACCTTATTTTTCAGGATAACTATACACTTAATGTTTATATCTGAGATTTTTATCAAGAGCTCGTGGGCAATCTCGCCAGGTAAATTATTTTACCGTCTCGCCGGCATTTTGCGAACCCATTGGGACGATCTGCACAAAGCTAAAACGACTTCGCACCCGACGAAGTTCCATACAGGCGTCTTTTTGGTGATGCCGAGCAATTTCGTCAAATCCGGGTCTGTCTGTTCCGGCCAATACAACCCGAATTTCCACGCCCGCGTAAAACAATCGAAGGTCAAAGACTTCCACATCTTCCAATTTCGGTTCGGGCTGTGGGCAGGGTGCCGAATGACAGCGCACGCTAAGCGCTACATTGCGGCGCTCAACCCGCCGAACCGCGGTTACTCTTCCACATTTCACTTCGATCGGATTTATGCTGGTGTCTGCCGAAACAGATGGCGGAAACTTTCAACCTTATTTTGAAGACCTCAATAGAGATGGCCTTCCCGAAATCAAGGCCACCGATGACTTTTTAGCTTATCGATTTTCCAGTTTCGCATATTCCGCAACCGCCGAAGTCATACTGGAATATTCCGCAGGAACCTACAGAGTGGCGGCGGAATATATGAAAAAACCTGCGCCCGATTTTTTGGATAAGGAAATTCAGTCCTGGCAAAAGGAATTTCGTGAAACCACGGCCGGTGACTATCCACCACGCCGTTTTATTCAAACTATAACGAACCTGTTCTTTACCGGAAAAAAGGAGCTAGCGCTGGATGTGATCAACCAGGCATGGCCCACCAATGTTCCTGGCAAAGCTGATTTCAT
>JANMVK010000644.1:0-1439 GCA_031392725.1 Pseudobdellovibrionaceae bacterium | reverse complement strand
CGGCATAAGGTTTTGGACGCTTTGGGCGATTTGGTCACTCTGGGAATGCCTTTGATGGGTCATGTCGTACTTCACCGGGCGGGGCATGATCTGATGAACCGGCTGGTCAGGAAGATTTTAGAGTCACCCGATCGTTATCGACACATCGAGCTGGGCGCCGACCTGCCCAATACCTACATTGAGTCTCAAACGGTTGACCCTCTCTCCTACAGACGCTAAAAATTATCCCTCATGGCGAAATCTAAGGAGAAATCTATGATCATTGGCGTGCCCAAAGAAATTAAGATTAGCGAAAACCGTGTCGGTTTAGCTGAGGGTGGAGTGAAGCAACTGGTTCGTGAGGGTCACACGGTTTATGTCGAAAAAGACGCCGGTGTGGGCAGCGGAATCACCAATGAACAATTCGAAAAAGCCGGCGCTAAAATTTTAGCCACGAAAAAAGACATTTACGCCAAGGCCGATATGATTGTGAAGGTGAAGGAACCTTTGCCTGACGAATACGATCTCATGCGCGAAAATCAAATCATCTATACTTATTTGCACTTGGCCGCTGAGCCGAAACTCACCAAAGTTTTGTGCGAGCGCAAAGTGAAAGCCGTTGCTTACGAAACCATTCAAGATAAAGACGGCTCGCTGCCGTTGTTAACTCCCATGTCGGAAGTCGCGGGACGCATGGCCACTCAGGTCGGCGCCTACTACTTGCAAAAAGATCATGGCGGTAAAGGAATTTTGCTCGGAGGCGTAACCGGAGTTGAACGCGGCCATGTGGCGGTGATCGGCGGCGGAATCGTGGGCGTGAATGCCGCGAAAATGGCCGTCGGCCTCGGCGCTGAAGTGACCATTCTCGATGTCAACCGCGCGCGCTTGGAATATCTCGATCATATTTTCCAAGGCCGCATTTCCACTCTGTACTCCAATCCGTCCAATATCGAAAAAACGGTTCAGGATTGCGATTTGTTAGTTGGCGCTGTGCTGATCACCGGCGCGAAAGCTCCCACTCTCGTTTCCAAATCCATGGTTACAAGCATGGGCCCGGGCGCTGTGGTTGTGGACGTAGCGGTTGACCAAGGCGGCTGCATCGAAACTTGCAAACCCACTTCGCACACCAATCCCACTTATGAAGTGGACGGCGTGATTCACTATTGCGTACCGAATATGCCGGGCGTCGTGGCGCGCACTTCCACTTATGCGCTGACTTCAGCGACGATTAAGTACGCGTCGATGCTGGCGGCAATGGGTGTGGAAGATGCCATCGCTAAGGATCCCGCTCTGTTCAAAGGCCTTAACGTATACAACGGTTATGTATGTTATGAGCCCGTGGCGAAAGATCTCGGCATGGAGTACCGCCCGTATAAGCTGTGAGTTGAAAGCAGTCTGAATTCCCAGGTAATCGCTTCAAAAAAGGCGATTACCATTGGGTCGAAATCCCCCTATCGAGT
>JANMVK010000636.1:0-5932 GCA_031392725.1 Pseudobdellovibrionaceae bacterium | reverse complement strand
ATTTTCGGTAATAAATATTTTTCGACAAAATCGGCGGCCGAAAGTCTCGAGATGCCGGTGACCACGCTCCGCCGCGTGCTGAAAGCGGCATTGGATTCCAATCTCTTAGTGCAGGACGGCCGCGGCCCTTCGAGCCGCTATAAACTTACCGGATAGTGGAAAGAGTGGGCGCAGGAACCCGCATCGGATACAACGCCTGAATGGCCGAGCGGTCATAGGGTTGTAAGCCATTGGCATTGTCATAGGACATAATGCTCGGAGTGCCGTCAAACATATGGTGGAGACCCAGTAGGTGTCCCATCTCATGCAGCATTACATGTTTGACGATGGCGCGGATTTGGCGCGAGGAACTCCATTCGGGGCCGAACAGGGAATCTCCCGAGCGATAGCGGTCCAGAACCTCCTGAAACTCGCGGCTCAAAATAAATATATCACCATCGGCCAATTCCGAGCGCGACACATCCAACATCGACACGGTCTGGCCGTACACTCCGGCCTGGGCGCCGGGAATTTCAACCCAGCCTTCGACAAAGCCAAACGTTCGTGTATTCACATCATCAAACGACGGGCAGTAGCTATCGCGCGACATCCGAATGTCCAAGCGGCCGGTTAGAACTTCCGCCCATTCCGTGGCCATTTTTTTAAAGTCGTTGTAAAAATACTCAGGAGCGTCGGGCGTACAGAACACGATCGGCAATCCTACGCTGACTTTCCAGCCGGCTTTAACTCCACGGCCGAATAAATAATTGTAAGGTTCTCCGGTCTTTACCAAATTCGATTTGGCCTCGACCATTTTGATCATGCGGAAAGCGAGCAGTTGCTTTGTTTTGCCCTCTTCGGCATACAGCAGCACCGAATGTTTTTGTCCATCAGGCGTGCTGCTGTAGTTGAGCAGTTTATAATCGCCGGCGGACTCGGTGAGGACACGGCTGCCTTGCACCACCGCGGATAATTCCAAATATCCGGTGTAGCGCCGGAAGCGGAAGGAAAGGCCACCGCCATCATCGGGGGTGAGTTCAAAGTCGCCCGAGTTTTTTTTGAAAGTGTAGAAGCCACTGGCCAAGCGGGACAAATCATTGCGTGTGCTGCGCTGGTTGGGATCACCGGCCCGCTTATGTTGCTCGTAAGTGGCCTTGGACCGGTCCACAATATTTTCGAACCCGATCAAGCTCACCAAATACTTGCCCGACAGATCAATATGGTCTTCGCGCATGGTCGGCACCGTGGTCATCCGCCGTTTGGCGACGAATTCCATGGGATCGCCTTTGATTTGAATCACGGTCGATTGCGGCTTGTCCTTTTTAGGAGGGCAGCCGGTGAGGACGAAGGGAAGAGCGAGACAAAGTAGAATGCGTAGTTTCATGGCGATGTTCCTAGCGGGGTCCGCGCATGGAACCGATGCAACGGAGTGTGGCGAAGTGGCTGCCATCGGCATATTTATAAGTCCAGGCGCCGTCTTCCCAGCCGAAGGTGCGCTTGGTTCCTAAGTGGGGATCGGGGCTGAGGTCGAAGGCCAAGTTGTCCATCTGAGTCTGGGTCATCGGATATTTTTTGGGGTTAACGGCGTACTCCACAACTTCGGTGTGGTAAAAGCTGCCGTCATCGGCCTTGTAAATGGCGATTTCAAAGATATTTGTAAGGTTAGAGTAACACTCAAGGAGCTGTTGATCGGCGAAAGCGCCTTGAGTCCCACATAACATCGCAATAGCCAATGCCCACAACTTCATACCCACTCCTAGCTCGAGAATTTTAAGTCGAATGACTTGTAGCACAAATTGCTTCGATTCCGCAAGCATGCTACATCTTCCGCCATGTCCAAAAAGTTCAAAAACGCTCTCGTCAGCGTGTCTGATAAAGCCGGATTGGTGGAGTTCCTAAAACCGTTGCAAGCCCAAGGCCTTCGCATCGTCTCGACGGGCGGCACCGGGAAAACATTGCGGGACGCGGGTCTTAAGGTGGTCGATGTTAGTGAACAGACTGGCTTTCCCGAGATTATGGACGGCCGTGTGAAGACCCTGCATCCCCGGGTGCACATGGCGCTGCTCGCGCGCGAAGGCAACAGCGAAGATCAAAGCATTCTCGATGAAGAAAAGCTCGAGGCGTTCGATCTCGTCATAGTGAATCTTTACCCGTTTGAACAATCCTTAGACAGCGGCGCAGGTGAAGCGGAATTGATTGAGAAAATCGATATCGGTGGACCCTCGCTTCTGCGCGCGGCCTCGAAAAATTTTGAACGCATCACCGTGGTGGTGGACCCCGCGGATTACGCGACACTTGGAACCATTCCCGAACTGGCTCAGCGCCAGCGGCTCGCGGCCAAGGCCTTTGCCCATGTCAGCAGTTACGACGCCATGATCAGCCACACTCTCGCGCCGCAGGCCTTATTCCCCAATTTCCCTCTAGGAGGCACTCTTCAGCAGAGTCTGCGCTATGGCGAAAATCCCCATCAAAAGGCCGAATGGTATAAGCGGCGGGGCGCGCGCGGCGGTTGGCATCAAGCTAAAATTTTGCAGGGCAAAGAGCTGTCGTATAACAATTTGCTCGATCTTGAATCCTCCCTCGGATTATTGCGCGATTTGGATGGCCCGTCGGCGGTGGCGGTAAAACACAATAGTCCTTGTGGCGCGGCCACAGCCAGTTCTTTGACCGAAGCGGTGGAGCGCTGTTTGAGTTCGGATCCGGTTAGCGTGTTTGGCGGAATCGTGGCCATTAACCAAACCGTCACTGAACAAGAAGCCGCCTTGCTGGCCGAAGTATTTCTGGAATGTGTAGTCGCACCGAAGTTTGATCAGGCCGCGCTCGCCGTTTTAGCTAAAAAGAAAAACCTGCGTCTGCTCGAGTGGCCCGGATTGCTTGAGCGCGATGACTTTCATCAAATCAAAACCGTGCAGGGCGGATTTTTATTGCAGGCGCCTGATGCCGTTCAAAAATGGAATCCCGAATGGAAAATTTTAGGCGCTGTACCCTCCACGGATATCAAAGCCGAGTTGAGTTTTGCTTGGGCGGTGAGTGCCCATCTAAAGAGCAATGCTATTGCGGTTACAGGTGGACGCCAAACCCTTGGTCTAGGAATGGGGCAGGTCAACCGGGTCGACTCCACAGAACTAGCCATTCAGCGCATGCGAAAGTTTCACCCCGATTCCTCGACGGCGGTCCTGGCCAGTGACGCGTTCTTCCCCTTTCCTGATTCAATAGAACTTATTCACGCGGCTGGGATTCAATGGGTGATTCAACCCGGCGGCTCCATGCGCGACGAAGACGTTTTCAATCGGGCCAAAGAGCTGGGCTTGAATATGGTCCTCACTGGACAACGCCATTTTCGCCATTGATGATATAGAGGATGGGTCGTGTCGAAAACTCCTGGCTGATTAAAAGCAGCGGACGAATACTAGGTCCCTATCCGACGGATAGGATCGCCGAGCTGTTGCGCACGCGGGAAATTTCCGTGCTTGACGAAGTCTCCGAGCCGCTGCGCCGCTGGCAGACCATTCAGTATCACGCCCACTTTAAAGACATCGTCGATAACATGCGCAAAGCTTCGCTCAGTGAAAAAACCGAAGCCACATGGACTCCCGGCGGCCTCACCAGTCTGACGCAAACTCTGACCGACCTCGATGACGGCGGTTTGACCGAAGAAGTGACAATGGATCTGGACAGTTTCAACACGCAAAAAGAAATCGTCATTCACAATATCAAAGAACAGGGCCACGCGCCCCGGCCCGAAGGCGGCGGACGCTTTCAGCCGCAATACGGTAAAGACACCGCCATTCAAAAACAAGTGGAGCGCACCACGCGCGGTTTGTGGATCGTCACCATCGTGGTGTTGCTGGTGGCCGTGGGCTTTATCATTCAACGCCGGTTTAATTCCGGGCAATTTGAAGGCCGGCTGCCGGCGCAGAATTTAAAACAGACTGTTGTGAACTTGGTGCAGATCGGGCACTACCCCGAAGCGCTGCGCGAATTGAAAAATTATTTTCCCGATCCCTCGCTGTCGGGTGAGCTGGCGATTTATTACGGCTCCCTGCTGATTCAAGTGGAAGCGCAAACCGTGGTGGGCCGGCGTTTGCTCAATTCGGTGCTGTCGAATAAGCGGCCTGAAGTGAAGCAAGCCTACACCGGTTTGGGTGTGGCGGATTTACTTGATGGCCAGTTGGATTCCGCCGAGAGCAATTTTGATAAGGCTTTGGCCGTGGATCCTGATTACGTTCCCGCCATTGTCAATTTGGCCGCGGTAGCTTTGCAAAAAGGCGATTACCGGCGTTCCAAAAATCTCGCGTCGCGCACGCTGGCACTCAGTCCGTTTCAGGGCGAAGCTTTAATGGTATTGGCCGAGTCGCAACTGTATTTATCCAAAGCCAGCGGCAACACTGCGGAATTGGCGCAAGTGAGCCGCACCATCCGCGAATTCCAAATGCGGCAGTGGGATTATTTCGCTGAAGTGGGATTTTATGGATTATATTTTGATTATCTCCGGCGTGAACGCGGGCTCGAAGACAAAATTGAAAAGTACCTCGACACCGATCCGCGCCTCACCACCGATCACCGCCATAACGTGTTCATATACAAAGGCCGCACCAGTTGGAAGCTGATGGGCCGGTTTTGCGAACAGATGGTGGAAAAAATGGGGGATAACCCGCGCGTGGCCGCGTTTCAGGCCTCGTGTTATGCGCGCGAAGGCCGGTGGGATGCGGCCCGCAAGGCCATTGAGAAAGCCGTGCATCAGTCACCCAAGGATCCTTTGATTCAGGCATGGTACTCCTATGTGCTTAAGGAAAGCGGCGATGCCGATCAAGCCAGCGTAATTTTCGCGCGGGCCACCGACTTCAACCGCAAAGGCGAGTATGTTTTGCCGACGTTGTTGCAGGCGCGCTTTTCGCAAAACAACGAAGATGTAGAAAACGCGCGCCAGTCGTGGCAGCGCCTCTATGAAAAAGATCAAAATTATTTGCCCGCGCTCGGCGGTCTAGCTTGGAGCCATGTTAAAACCCGCGCTTTCGGCGAGGCCTCCAAAGTGATCGACAAAGGCCTGCGCATCTCACCCGACTATATTCCGCTCTTGGAGCTCCGCCAAAAGGGCGAAGCCGAGGGGTGGTATGGCGCGCGCTAAGGGGATTTATCTCCTGGCCGTGCTGTTACTATGTCTTTCCTCACACGCCGAGGAACATTCCGTCGCCCGTGACACCGAACGCCTTGCTGAACTCACGGATCATGCGGCCCGCACCAGCAGCCGCGATGTGACTGTCCCCCGGGCGCTGGTGGCGCGCGTGGAAAAAGATTACGACGCATTTTTAACCCACCTCGGTGTGATAAATAAACTTCCCTACAAGCGCACGCTGTTAAATGTGCGTGCGGAATTGAAACAGAAACGGGAAGGCGCTTTGCACGAGAACGCGCGCGTGGTGACTCCGCTCGGTGGCGGAGTCGTGGACCTGGCCGAATTGGTGACGCCCTTGCGTGGCGCCTTCACCGCCCGCATCGTGGGTTCGCGGGAAGACGGCGGTTCGTTAGACAATATGCGAGTGTTTTTTGTGAGCCGCGCCAAAGAGCGTTCCATTTCCGGTGAAAACTACGGTGCGGGATGCGACAAATGGATGGAGATCACCAGTTTTTTTAAGAAAGTGATGAAGGGCGATGGATTTCAGCTTTACACCGCCGATCAACGCTACTTATCTGTAATAGGCGGAACCTTTGTGCTGATCGGGTTCGCCAAAGAAGCCATCGCCGTGGGCAGCATTTCATTCACTGACTCGCGCTACCCGCAGGTGATGTGTGACCAAGTGGAAAAGGGCAAATGAAGAAGTCGATTCGTGAGCTAAAAGAGAAAGAGCATGTCCAGGCGGTGTTCCTGGTGACGGAGAAAAATTCCGGCGCCGACCGCAATGGCAAAGCTTTCTTAAGCCTCACTCTCGCGGATGCCACCGGGCATATCAAT
>JANMVK010000610.1:0-1184 GCA_031392725.1 Pseudobdellovibrionaceae bacterium | reverse complement strand
CAGGGGCTAAGGCCACTAAACAATGCACCCGCTCGTCATCGCCATGCGATGCACCGAAAGGAACACTACCCTGGGGTCAAGTCTTGCTCACTTAGGGATAACACCTTCGGCTGCTCCTACTACTTTGCACCCACTTGCCCGGAACCCGTTCGAACATGAAGCAACACCTCCTCCTGCCACTGGCACTGATGAGCCATTACGTGCGCCCCAACTTTAAACTTCCTCAGCTAACCTGGCTTTGGATATTGAATAATCTATTTTTTGTATGCGTGGCCGAGGAAGCTTTGTTCCGCGGTTTGATTCAAGGCGGTTTAGCGAAGTTGCTTCCACCCAAGAAAATCTGGGCGTTTTTTGCCATTGGCGTGGCCGCCCTGCTGTTCGGGCTAGCGCACTTTAAGGGTGGGCCGGCTTACATGATTCTAGCGGCCATTGCCGGCCTGTTTTACGGCTATGCTTTCTGGAAAGCCAATCGAATTGAGGCTCCCATTCTGGTTCATTTTAGTTTGAATCTTATCCATTTTCTCGCCTTCAGCTATCCCGCGCTAGTGACGCCCTAATCGGGCCCGGGCGCCCATTTGCGCGGGCTTCCTTCGCTACATTTGTTTTCACACTCCAAAAAGTGGGCACCGGCATTGCAAAAGCCCACCCCGCTATCAAAACCTGGAGAACTCATGAAGCTGTACGTACTCTCTCTCTTAGCGCTATCCCATATGCACGCGTTCGCCCAAATCGGGGAAGAACGCTTATCACAACAACAAATTTCGAGACCGGTTCGCGAAAGCCATATGATTGGCTTAACTCCGCGCGCGGGACTGACCTTCACCAACTTGGTCGGCACTCAATATAAGTCGGATGCGGGAATCGAAGGCGGAGCCACCGCTGAGATCGGATCCGGCGTTCTGCAACTTCAGACCGGCCTGCTCTACACTCAGTACAATCAGCGCCAAGATTTTATTTTCGGTGAATTTAAATTACGCCAGGAGTACCTCGCCGTTCCCGTGCTGGCCAAAATCAACTTTATGGGCGTGCCCACCCGCACCGTTTATTTTAAGTTCGGCGTAATGCCGTCTTTTTTAGTGGGCAAGAGCCAGGAGTTTCATTTCCTGGGCGAATCCGAAAAAAACAAAAACGTTCAAGTTAATAAATTCAGCATGTTCACTATAGGCAGTGTGGGTGGGGCCATC
>JANMVK010000581.1:0-8991 GCA_031392725.1 Pseudobdellovibrionaceae bacterium | reverse complement strand
CTTAGCTGACGGACCGCAGCAAGCCGGCAAGCGCGGCGCTGCGTTGCTCGCGCGATGCGCGCTGCACCGCGTCGGCCGTTGCAAGCACCGCATTGCCCGTGGCGACAGCAGACTCAGAGCCAAATCGCCCGAGGCGAGGCCGGCGTTGGTGGCGATGGAGACGTGTCCATTATAGGCGGCTGTGTTGGGGCCCGCGGCCGACACTTTGCTGATTTGGAGTTCCCGCGAACCGGTGATCGAATCCATTTTGCAAAACACTTCGACCTTAGGGTTGGCGCCGGTGGCTTGCACTAAGTCGTAAACTTGATTTTTATAAATGATCACTCTCGGCGCCGGACGTTCCGCGCTGGCGATCACGCCCGCTTCGGGCTGGGCCGGATCGTCGGCGCAATTCTGGCGCTGAACTTTGGCTTGGCTGTAATAGCCTTCGGTGAGCAGCAGCACATTGCGCGGGCGTCCATCGGGACAGGCCGCAGTTCCCGGCGCGTGGTTTTGATAAGTATATACAGGTTTATCGGCGATGCTGGAGCCCTCTTCTTTGCCGCCTTCGTAGCCGCCGCCGTTGCCGAAGTGAAGCACGCCGGAGCAGTTCTGAAAGACGCTGAGGGGAAACCCGACGACAAACGCCCACAAAATAATCCGATTGATTCTTGTCTTAGGCATTCGTCCTCACCTTACCAGCTCAAAGCTTACAACAAATTTTGCAACGGCCCTATACTCACAATCCTATATTTTTGGCGGCGCTTTCAGCCACTGACAAAAGCGGCCCACAACGTCTTATAATGAGATTTTGTTTATATTGGCGAACTATATTGAGAATCTTCACGACTCGATTCAAGTCGAGGCTGAAGACGTGCGATAGTATCTTATGATGTCTCGCCGTCGTCCCATTTCTTGGTCATTAGTCGTGCTTTTCTCTCTCATTCCGTTTCAGAACTGTGGCCAGCAAATGATGAAGCCGACGTCGAGCGCTTCCTCCTCCGCCCAGTGTAAGGCGATTCTAAAAGCCGAAGCGGTCGCGGGCACCTCGGCCAGCGCCTACAATTGCGACAACTTTAATAATTATCAGTGTGAGCGCCGGATCTTTTCGCCCAACGTGGCGGACATGTCCCACTCTATAAAAGAGTGCGTCGGCGGCGGCGAAACTTGCGTCGACGTCGAAGTGAACCAATTCAGCACCGCGCACGCGCTCTCCGCGAAAGAAGACGCCGCGCTGTTTGAGCCCGGTGGTTCTTACAACCGCGAAGAGGTTAAATGCCATCACAAATATTTTTATAGCGGCATCGCCGTATTCGAAGGCGAGAGCGATAATTTGGAACAAGCGTTGGCCGCCGCGATGAAGGCTTGTGACCACGCAGGGGAGGCACCATGAACTCGAACCTTCTCCGCTGGGCGGTGATCGCCATGGTCGCCACTTTCGGCATTAAAGTTTTCGCGCACGCCCGAATTAAACCCGTCGGCACTTTTGTGCCGCGGTCAACGAATCCAGGAATCAAAGTGGGTCCGTGCGGTGCCGATGCTAAGAACCTCAATCCGCCGACCTACACTCCAGGCCAAGTGATTAATGTTCAGTGGGAAGAGACCATTGATCATCCCGGCCGCTATGAATTCCGTTTCTCCACCGCGAACGACGTATTTCCTGCCGCCGCGGCCATGACGATTGTGGACGTCCAAAACGCTGGGGTGGTGCTGCCTCATCAATACAACGCCAACGTGACCTTGCCGAATGTCACGTGCGCCACGTGTTCCCTGCAGCTGATTCAAGTGATGACGGAGACCGTTCCACCGAGCCTCTATTATGCTTGCGTGGATTTTAAGCTGGCAGTAGCGGGCACCACGCCTCCTCCCACTCCGACGCCCACCCCCAGCCCAACTCCATCTCCGGGCCCAGCGCCGAATTGTAAAGCTGACTAAATCCTTTTGTTTGACCTTGGCGGCATAGTCTTTGTATTGCCTATGAACCATGCCTGTTCACAAACTGTTAAATCCTGCTGTCGCGCTCCTCGTATTGGCGCTGGGGAATTCTTTTCCGGCGATGGCACAATCTCATGAAAAAGATCCACAGGGCTGCGAGCCCGCGCTGACCGTCAGTTCCGCGCCTCTGAAGTTTGAGTTGGCCGTGAAAATTCCCAGCCAGGGCGCGACCGCCATGGCGTGGACCCAAGCGGAAAATAGTTTGTGGCTGATTGCGGTGGACAAGAATTACGGAACCGTTCGTTTATTCGAACCGCTGAAGTCGCCGGTGGTGGTTTTCAAATGGCAAGACATCAAGCTGAGCCAGGATCACTCGCCACGCTGGACCAGCTCCGCTGACCATCCGTTTCAACTATGGCTGGGCGATCAGGCCATGAGCTTTGATTTTTTGCAGCCCTCGCGTGTCCGCATAATGCCGGTCGGCGGCTTTAAGGGCGACGACAGCATTAGCAAAGTTGTCGATGACAAAGGCGATGAAGTGTCCGTGTTTGTGAATTCAGATTATGAGTTGAACGCCGTTTACAGCGATTCCTCGCGTGCTTCTTTAAAGATTCAGTTGCCCGCCGGTGAAACCAGGACCCCGCAGATTTTGCGCGGAAAAAATGGTTCAATTTTGATTTTGTTGGAGCGCTCTCCTTACACGCACTCGAGCATTTTCGCGCTGGCCAAGGGCGCGTTGAGTCCCGTGGCCGTGGTGCGCGCCTCCTTTCTGTTTGCCGGTCTTAACGGTGAGGAAATGGTCGCATGGTCGGAGGCGGGCGCGTCCGCAGATCAATTTTCCGTAAAACTGGCGCGGCTCGAATCCCTGACGTCACCGGTTTTCTCCTTTCCGCTTGAGCCGGCTGAGATTGTGAAAAGTTACACAGCTCTCCCCGGAGACCAGCTTCATGGATTCCTCGCGGTGTTAACCAACCAAAGAATCCTGCTGCTCAAATACTCATCGCATTGACGGCCACCAGGGCCAGCAAGCTCATTAGTAAAATCAGTGTCTCAGCCATGACCAAAGCGTAACGGCAGCGGATTAAAATCAGGTTAAAGGCCCATGAAAACAAAGTTTGACGGAGTCGGGGACTTCTATCATCGTGATACGATGAACAAATTTTTGAGCCTGATTTTGCCCCTGTTGCTTTGCGAATCCGCTGCCGCCTACACCGCGGGAGACTTTATCTTCGACCCTCATTTTGCCGTGGGCTTTAACTCGGCTCAGGGGACGCACTTAATGGGCGGTCTCGATTTGGGTTACGCGCTCACTGAGCAAATGGCGATGGGCGTGCATGGTTATTACTCCGCCGGCGAGCACCCCAAAGACGACCGCGAAATGGGCGCGGGGCCCTTTCTCGCGTACACCCAGCCGGTGACGAGTTTCTTATTGGGACATTTGCGCCAGGAAATAAACTACGTGGATTTGTATCGGCCCACTTCCCTCAATGGGACGGTCAACGGACACACTCCCGAAGCGGGCGTGGCGTCCGTCACCACAGCGGGAATTCACATCTTCTTCACACCCAATTTCGGCTTCGCGGTTGGCTATAGGCTTGTCGTGGCGCTGTCTAATAGCGACTTGGATGACGGCCGCAGCGGCGTTTACCTCGGTTTCTCCATCGGAATTTAGTATAGATTTGATATGTATTCCCGCGTCTGGCATAAATGAATATTAATTTATGGACTCATCTTTGGTCGACGGACTTTGTTCCGGGCATTGTGAGTCACTTTCGCCTAATGCCTCAGACTCGCTCCAGGGTGAGATGTTAGGGGATCTTAACAAGACTTCGGACCCGAACACTTTCGATTTAAAAAATTCCACAGTGCCCGGGCGCCGCCTAATCCAAATAAACCAATGACTAGATTTAAATTGGGGGTGTCCAGGGCTTGGGCAATCAGGCCGAAAAGTCAGTAACATATATATAAAGGGAATCAGAAAAACAAATGGTACGTAAGCTGCTGAATTATCTAAGCATGACATGCAAACAGAGTCTGTTTGTATGCATTGTTTATTTATTCTCGACCAGCCCAATCCCAGCCTCAGCCGGCAACGGTGTGCCGATGTACTTGCCGTTCCAGGGCCGCGCCACGGATAGCGGAGGCGTGCCGATTTCTGGTCCTCCGGCTTTGGTGTTTAAGTTCCGGATCTATCCCGCGGGCGAGCCGACTTGTTATTTGTATGAGGACACCATCTCCATCTCGCCGAATGGTTATGGTTTCTTTTCCACTCTTCTTGGCGCGAACAGCACGGGCCCGGCCAATACTTTGCAAACCGTGTTTAGCAATGATGTGCCGATTCCGGATTCTTGTGCAACCCCCGGCGGCTATGTTGTCGGCGTGGGCGAATGGCGCGAGTTAGAAATTTGGATTGACGGCACCATGATGCCCAGCCGTCAAACGATCGCCTCCAGCGCCTTCGCTATTAACTCTCAAATGTTTGATGGCAAAATCGGTTCGCAATTCCTGCAAGTGATCGGCAGCGCGACTCAAGCTAGCCTCGCCACGCTTACTAACGGCGGCGATGCTTCCTCTTTACACAATCACAACAGCCAGTACGCCAACCTGAGCGGCAACAATACATTGGCCGGCAACTTGACCACGACCGGCAGCTTCTTTGGTTCATCGGCGGCGAGCTCAGTGGGCATAGGCACCACATCCGCGGCGGCGGATATTGATATCCGAAAAACCGCTCCCAGTATATTATTGAGCGCGACCAGCGGCGGTGGTGGAATTCCGACCATCACGTTCTCCAGTGGCGCCACGCAACGCGCGCAGATCCGCTCGAGTGAGACCACCAATGAAATGCGTTTTTACACCGGCAGCACCGAAGCCATGCGTTTGGACGCCAACCAAAATATGATTCTGTCGGGCGGACTGCAAGTGGCCGGCGTTTCGAATCTCGGCAAATACACAGCCGGCACTGAACCGGCTTTACTGGCTTTGCTCGGATCGGGCGGTGCGGCTTCGCAAGGCGCGATTTGGTATAACTCTTCGACCAGCACTTTTAAATTCTGGGATGGCTCGGTGGCGATTCCGCTCGGCTCCGGCACCTACGTCACTAGTGTTACGGCCGGGGCCGGTCTCAGCAACTCAGGCAGCGCGCAGGCACCTAATCTCAGCGTACGCTTCGGCACCAGCGCCGGCACGGCGATGGAAGGCAATCAATCGGTCGGTGGCGATGTCACCGGAACACTGGGCGCGTTGGTGGTGGAAGCCATTCAAGGCCGCACGGTTTCGAGCTTAACACCTTCAAGCGGCAACGTTATGACTTGGAACGGCACTTCGTGGATGGCTTCTAATATTTCCGATAGTTCTTTGAGCTCAAATGTCGCTCTGAAAAACGCCGCTAATATTTTTACCGCCGCCAACCGGATTCAAGTGCCGACACTGACTACCACCGCGCTGACTCTCGCTTCAACTGATAGCAACACCACAAATAATTTGTTTAATCTCGCCGGTACGGGCGGCAACGTCGGTACTTTTCGCGCTGACGGTGTCACCACCGCTGCGACTGATTTAGTAACCAAGAGCTATGTTGACACTCAGGATGGCAATAAACTCTCCTTGAGTGGCGGCACAATGGCCGGCACTATCAATATGAATGGTAATGCCATCACCAACTTGGTGGACCCAACCGCGGCTCAGGACGCAGCCACCAAAAACTACGCCGATACCCGTTTAGCTTCGCGCGTGGTCTCCACAGTGGGACCGGCAAGTGGCCAAGTGATGGGCTTTAACGGCTCAGGCTGGTTGCCGGTTGTGGTGAACGCAGTTCAGTTGCAAGGCCGCACGGTCAGCTCATTAGCGCCCGGCGCGAGCCAAGTTCTGAAGTGGAATGGCGCGCAGTGGGAAGCAACCGCGGACAGCGATTCCGGCGGCGATGTGACGTCGTTGACCGCGGGCACCGGCCTCCAAGGTGGCGGCGCTTTCGGCGATTTAACTTTAGGTTTAGCGAACACCGCAGTGTCCGCCGCCGCTTACGGCAGCGCTTCGAGCGTGGCCACTTTCACAGTGGATGCGCAAGGCCGCTTAACTGCTGCCGCGAACGCTCCGATTTCGATCACGCCTTTGCAAGTTCAAGTGGGTTCCGCAGTTGCAAATAATGTATTGAAATGGAATGGAACTTCATGGCATCCGTCGACTGATCTCGGCATCACCGCATTGACGGGTGATATTTCGGCCTCGGGTGTCGGTTCACAGGTGGCGACTATCGCCGCCAACGCGATCACATCAGCTAAGTTAAGCACCACCGGAATCGGCATCAACCGTCTGGTTATTTCCGACGCTACAACCGGCACCTCGCTTGGTTTCTCAACTTGCGGTGTTGATGGGCAGCTTCTGAAATTCAATGCGAGCGGAGGCTGGTACTGCGCGAATGATGCCGGCGCGGCCGGCGTTGTCACACAAATTGATGCCGGCTATGGCTTGGCTGGTGGACCGATCACCACCTCGGGCAGCATTTACTTAGGTCTGACTTCGGTGGTCGCGGGCAGCTACGGTTCCGCATCGACTGTTCCTAATTATACGGTTGATGCTCAGGGCCGCTTAACCGCCGCTGCTTCGACTCCGATTGCGATCACTCCCTTACAACTCTTAGTCGGCTCGGCCACTACGGGTCAGGCTTTGAAATGGAACGGAACTTCATGGCATCCGTCAGCTGACACCGACACCGGCATCACCAATGTAGTGGTGAGCGCGGGCATCACCGGTGGTGGCACTTCTGCTTCGGTGACCTTGAACTTAACTGACACGGGCGTGGTTGCGGCGGCTTACGGTAACTCCGGCAGCGTCGGCACTTTCACGGTCGATGCCAAAGGCCGTTTAATCAACGCGGCTACGACTGCGATCTCGATTACTCCTCTGCAAATGCAGGTGGGTTCAGCAGTTACTAATAATGTATTGAAATGGAATGGATCTTCATGGCATCCGTCGGCTGACACCGACACCGGAATCACGCTGTTGAACGTGGGCGGCGGTATCACCGGCGGCGGATTAGCCGGCGGCAATATTTCTTCGACTGGTACGATCAGCTTGACTACGACCGGTGTTGCGGCCGCCTCTTACGGTACGGCTTCTTCAGTCGGCACCTTCTCTGTCGATGCTCAAGGCCGTTTGTTTAGCGCGGTCAACACTCCGATTGCAATTGCAACTCATGCTCTGACACAAACCAATGCCGCTCTTAACCAAGTTTTGGCGTGGAACGGAACTTCTTGGTATCCCTCCACGGACGCCGGCGGAACCGTATCATTGGTCAATGCTGGTTCAGGTTTGACTGGTGGCGGACTCGCGGGCGGCAATATCACGGGTGCGGGCACTTTGGCTCTGACTAATACTGGGGTTTCGGCCGCCTCTTACGGTACAGCTTCTTCAGTTCCCACCATCTCAGTGGATGCTCAAGGCCGCATATTCAGCGCTTCTAACACTCCGATCTCGATCACGCCCTTGCAAATGCAAGTGGGTTCCGCGGTCACTAATAATGTGCTGAAATGGAATGGAACTTCATGGCATCCCTCAGCTGACGTAGACACCGGCATCACATTAGTGAATGCAGGCAGCGGATTAACCGGTGGCGGATTAGCCGGCGGTAATATCACGGGCACGGGCACTCTCTCTCTGACTAACACAGGAGTTACAGCGGCTAGCTACGGAACAGCTTCTTCAACCGGCAGCTTCACGGTCGATGCACAGGGCCGTTTGATCGCCGCGGCTAACACTCCGATTTTAATTACACCATCACAATTATCAGTTGGCGCGGCTGCGACCAATCAAGTTCTGAAATGGAATGGAACTTCATGGCATCCGCAAACGGATCTGGGCATCACCGCATTGACGGGTGATATCTCGGCATCTGGTGTTGGTTCACAAGTGGCTGTGATTGCGGCTAACGCAATTAAAGCCAATATGATTAACACTACGGGAATCGCAGTGAGCCGTTTGGTAGTTAGCGATTCCACCAATGGCACGAGCTTGGGCTTTGCCACTTGCGGAGTCCACGGTCAGGTTCTGAAATTTAACGCCACGGCCGGTTACGGCTGGGAGTGCGGTAACGACGCCGGCGCCTCGGGCGTTCTCACCCAAATTGATGCGGGCTTCGGTTTGGCCGGTGGTTCGATTACTTCTTCAGGCAGTATTTATCTTGGTCTGACCACGGTTACGGCCGGTAGCTACGGTTCCGCATCCACTGTTCCTAATTATACAGTCGATGCACAAGGCCGCTTAACCGCAGCCACTTCAACTTCGATCGCGATCACGCCTTTGCAATTGCTAGTGGGTGCAGCGGTTACTAATAATGTGTTGAAATGGAATGGAACTTCATGGCATCCGTCCGCTGACACCGACACCGGCATCACGTTGTTGAACGTGGGCGGCGGCATCACGGGTGGCGGATTGGCCGGCGGAAATATTTCTTCCACAGGCACGATCAGCCTGACAACTACTGGTGTGGCTGCGGCTTCATACGGTACGGCCGGTTCAGTTAGCACTTTCGCAGTTGATGCTCAGGGCCGTTTGTTCAGCGCTTCTAACACTCCGATCTCGATTACTCCTTTGCAAGTGCAAGTGGGCTCAGCGGTTACTAACGATGTGCTGAAGTGGAACGGAACTTCATGGCATCCGGCGGCAGCTTCAACCGGCACACTGACTTTAGTGAACGCGGGCAGCGGCTTAACCGGTGGCGGATTAGCCGGCGGCAATATCACAGGCACGGGCACTTTAGCTCTGACTAATACTGGTGTTGCGGCGGCCTCTTACGGTACGGCGTCTTCAGTTCCCACAATTTCAGTGGATGCTCAGGGCCGCTTGTTCAGCGCTGCTAATACTTTGATTGCGATCAATCCTCCCCAAATTAACGTGGGTTCCGCGCTGACCAACGATGTGCTGAAGTGGAATGGCACTTCATGGCATCCGTCAGCCGCATCATCCGGCACAGTGACTTTGGTCAATGCAGGCAGCGGTTTAACTGGCGGCGGATTAGCCGGTGGTAACATTAACGGTGCCGGCACATTGGCTCTAACTGCCACTGGTGTTGCCGCCGCT
>JANMVK010000564.1:0-5388 GCA_031392725.1 Pseudobdellovibrionaceae bacterium | reverse complement strand
CGGCGCAGGTGGCGCGGGCGGCAGAGGCGGATTCGCATCCGGAATATTTAACGTCATCGGTGGTTTGGACACGATAGATATTGTCGTTGGCCAGGGCGGCCTGAAGGGTCCTCAATCTGGATTCGCAACAACAACTGGTTTTGGTGGTTCCGGCGGCGGCGGCACAAGGATTACGATCGGAGGACTGGTCCGAATCCATGTTGGTGCGGGCGGCGGGGGCGCGGGAGCCAGAAGTACTCTCCAAGGTGGAGCCGGTGGTGACGGCGGCGGATTGGTTGCAGGCGAAAATGGGGGAAATTCTACAGGCGCCACTGGCGGCGGAGGAGGAGCCGCAGGCGTCCCAGGTGCCGCGGGTACACCTGCGGGATGCGGCAGCACCGGCTTTGAGAGCCCCACATCTGCTATTGGATCAAACGCCGGCCGCGGTGGAATTTGTTTTTCCTCAAGTACGAACTTACAATCCACCAGTCCACAAAGTCCTGATGGTGGCCTGGCCAGAAGAACCGACGCCTTAACCCAGGCTTTTTCTTCCGGCGGCGGAGGAGGAGGCGGTTATTTTGGCGGAGGCGGCGGGGGAGGCGACGATTCCGGTACTAAGGCCGGCGCCGGCGGTGGCGGTGGCGCCTCATATACAAATCCCTTAGGAGTGGCCCTTATCAATCTTCAAAACAACACAGTTCCGTATCAAGACACCGACCTTCTCGTAAGTCCCGTTCCCACGGCGGGAACTGGAGGATTGGGAACAAATATAAGTGGTGCGGCTGGTGGCGATGGTAAGGATGGATTGGTCATCATCTACTTCATCTACAACTAAAAAACCCCCGCTTGTGGCGAGGGTTTTTAAAAATTTTAAATAAAATTTAGTTACGGAATGGCATTGATCTTGGTCTGGACTTCAGCGTCAGTCAACGGAACAACAGCCGCATCAACTGGATTGCAACGAACAGATTGCAGAGTGCCCACAACGTTGAATTTCTGACTTGCGATATTTAAGCAGGCATTGGAACTAACGCAAACCGGCTTTTGTGCGATGTTGATGTCGCTCGTCAGGCCAAGAGTCGCATTAGAAATGCCTAAAGAAACATTGGCCGTCTGTTGAAAGTTCACAACAATACACTCAAACATGATTGGCTGAGTGGGAAGCGGACAAGCTTTGTTCACAAGTCTTTTAGCTTCGGCAATCGCAGCGTCAACGTAGGGCTTCAATTTAACCTGTTTGGCGGCGGGTTGAGCGGCCAGCCACGCATTTACGTAGACAATATATTTATCGAGATCCGAACGCAGTTTAGTACACTGAGCGGCGGTCAGATTCTTACCGATCGTGGGACACGGGGGCACTGTTTGGGCCGAGGCATTGTTGGAATAATGAAGGACCGAGAAAATAAGCGTGGCGGCAAGTACCGCTTTGAGACATTTAAACATGGTTGACTCCTGTGGTCATATATAGTTTTTGTTTACTTAAGCTGATGGTCGACGTGAGCTTACATGAATGCATGACCGCATGCTTACGGTACTGGTACTACTACAAGACCCGGACCAACGTCGGGACGCGGTTTTCGGGGAGAGCACCGTGCTAACGCCAATTTTTGCTTTTACAATTCGTAGGATTCTGACAAACGTTCAATAAGTAGACAGTGCGAGCTTCTTAACATTCAGATCAGCCGTGTATATCGAGGCGGATTTCTCTCATACATTTATGGTGTTTACACGATTCCACGGAACAGTATTGAAACATCTCGCGCTCACGGGGCCCGCTCAATCGGCAGTCCACGGCGGCCACCCTATATATAGGATGGAGCTGGGGATCGTAGCAATGCCAGTCCCCCGCGCAACCCGGGCCGAACACAAAGGAAGTGGGAAGCTCAAGCGCCACGCTGATGTGGCCGGGGCCGCTGTCGTTGGCCAGAGCCTTCTGGCCGCGCGAGATCAAGGCCATAAACGCGCGCAGACTTCCGCCCTGCACCAAAGGCAGTCTCATTTTGAGACACTCTTCTTCCAGATTCCACTCCCGCGCCAATTCCTCATCGGCCAGCACCACGGGTTGGAATTTTCCCTGATCGCGAATTTTTAAAACTTCGGGCCACCATAAATCCTTCGGGTAGCGGCGCAAATGATGGCCGGCCCCGGGCAAAAATAAATAGCGCGGCCGGCTCACATCCCCACCCGCCTCGATAATTTTCTCTTTTAATATTTTTTCCGCCCACAGCGACTCATCCTGGGTAATCGTGATATGGGTCGGTTCCTGCGCCACATTGGTGCGCATGGCGCGCAGAATTTGATAATCGCGCAAGATGGCGTTTTCTAATTTTCCCGGCTCCGGAATCGGCTCTGAACCTTTGGGAGTGTAGGTCCAACTGTGATGGTGCAAAACCAAATGTTTAGCGCCGCACAGCCAAGCCCAGCGGCACAGCGACGTGGTGGCATGAAAGGCCAGCAGCCATTCGAATTTTTCCCCACGTAAGGACCACAACATCCGGATCATTTCGAAGCGGCTTTTACCCCTAAGAAAATGAGCGCGGTTATAAAAATTTTGATCGGCCAGTACCGCGGCGTTTGAATCGTACGTTAAAATATGAATTTCAGCGTTGGGATGGGCCTTGCGCAATGCCGCCAGCGCCGATGTCCATATCACGGTGTCGCCGATGGCGCGCAGTTTGATAGCCAGAATCTTCATGTCTACATAATTAGCATCAATCCCAGCGGATCGTCATGGAAAACGAAGGATAGATGACCGTGCGCGAGTTCGTCACCGGCGTGAGAGTGGTGGTGTTGGTGATTTCCTCGTTGAAGGTGGCTTTGTAGTAATTCAGCTTGGCTCCCATAAATACGTTTTCCCACATCATAGGGAGATAGCCCACTTCGCCTTTCATACTTGTACCCCGCAGCTCCGAAGTGGTGGAGCCGGAACTGTAGGCGCCCTTGGTGATCAGATTGTAGGTGAAGCCGATCACCCAAGTGCGGTCTTTGTCGAAGTAGTACATAAATTTGGGACCCATATCGGTAATTTTAAGTGATACGTCAGCGCCGGGATTATCACTAATGGTCATCGAGTCGTAATTCCAACCCAATACAAAACTCTTTTTCTTAGTGAGGCCGAAGCCGGCCATAAAATCATAGAAGGTCCGTTGGTAAGTGCTATTCGCGCTGCTGTACGTAAACGTGTCCGTGAAATAAAACACATTGATATCAAAAACCGGAGTGACGGCAAAAACCCGTGGGCTCGCGAAGGCCACGGCCATCACGATAATGCGGAGCCATGAATTCATACCCTCAGTTTAGTATTTCGGCGCGCCGCCGTCGAAAATTTGAAGTCGAGTCTTACGACCTTGGGTCAGAAATGCCACGGGCCGGGCAATTTTTGCCCTCGTGTTCCTATGTGCCCCATTCGCTTATCAGGAGAAGCTCTCTCTTTGAGTACGGGGCTGGTCCCCACGTTGCAATTCTGAATCGGTTCAACAAACGAGGAGGTTCTAACTATGGTTCGTGCATCTATAGCTTTTTTTGTACTGGCATTGGTCGCGTATGCGCTGGGCGCCGGGGGAATTGCAGGTCTGTCCGTTGAAATCGGCAAAACCCTGCTTTATGTGTTTCTTATTCTCGCGGTCATTTCTTTTGTCGCAAGCCTAGTCACCGGACGCCGGGGAGGAAATATTCTCCCGCTCGTCGCCGCCCTGTCAGCCACATCGCTGCTGCTGTTTGGTGGCTTGCGCATGGCTCTGGCCGAAACCACCACGGGTGAAAAAGTCAGTGAGGCCGTGGAAGACACCGGCAAAAGCCTGAAGAAAACCGGCCGCGCCGCCAAAGATAAAGCGTGCGAAATGGTCAACGGCAAACTCGACTGCACCAAGCAGAAGATGGTTCACAAAATGGACAACATCAAAGACGAAGTCCATGACAAAGCCGACGATGTTAAAAAGAAAGTAAACTAACGGAGGTTTTATGAAAGAAAATAAAGCACTCGCGATTTTAATGTCCCAACAAGGCCGCATCGGATATTTCATAGCGTGGTTACTAGGCGTCCCCGCCTCAGTCCTGCTGGTGATCTTCCTCATCCGCGGCCATTAATCCCGCCCTTCATAAAAACTCCCGGGGCGCGTTCGCGCCTTCACCGGGAGTTTTTTTCGCCATTTTACTTGGATATAGGATTGCAATACATCGAGTGGCCTTCTATAGCATGGAGTCTACTTAACTAGAGGTTTGCGCGATGACAAAATTGGTCACACTTTGGTGCACTTTGACGGCTTCCGCCCTCGCATTTGCGGAGCCACTACTCTATCCGCATAGCGTAGAAAACCAAGCCTTCGTGGCCAAATTTTTTGAAATTGTTGAACTCCATAAGAAAAATGATCCGCTTTTAGAAGGCCGTGGTCCATCCATTAAAGAATACAGTCTAGATAAAATAAAATTCGCATTTATGGTCAATGAAACGGAAAATACCGTGGACCTTGTTTTCTTTAACTGGAACTTAGCGAAATTCCATGGACTTCAGCTTCACGAAGACCTGTCGAAAGAATATGGATCGAAGGTTTATGTCTTAAAAGGGATTGTCAAAAAATCTATTGCTAGTCAGGGCGATAAACATGACCAACTGACAAATTTCTCCTAGCTTCATGGGGCCCGTTATATGGAGGTGCAACTTAAAATCGGAAATCCTGATTACCAAGTGCCCGAACAATTTTCAAACTGGAAACCACATCCTGAGTATATGGACCGCTCCCACATACTACGCCAGACTCTTGATACAAACGTTCTGATTTTGCTTTCACCGGCCAAGGATTTGTTTTTAAAGCAAGCAGGAGCGACGGAACAAACTCGGCCATTTTTTGAAGACATGTTTAAGCAAAAGGGTGGTTACTTCAACTTGATTATGGGCATGATGGTCCACGAGATGTTTCACGTAAAAGAAGGCGAAGACCACGTCAATGGCCTCGCGGAAAGACGAGACGTTCCCGAAGACCGCAAAGCTCTTGTTGAACAATTGAAGTCAGACACTACCTTAAGAAATCTATTTACCACTTACGCAAAAATTGTTTTCTCTATTGGAGACTCTTTAAAACATTCCGCGGCGTCAGGGGCCGAAATGGAAAAACTCAGCGAACTAAAAGCAGTTATTATCGAAATTAAAACCAAATATCCGAATGCCTGGTCTTTCATTTGGAACTACGAATACACCGAGGGCTTCGCCGAGTACGTATCCGCCTTTTCTATGATACAGTCGGGCATCACCTCCTTCTCCCAACAAATCGATCTGCAAAAAAATGATGAAAACAATTTTGCCTATCGCACAGGAGCCATGGGCGGTCTTTACCTTTCTTACCGGCTGAAGCAAATGCCGTTCCACAACAAGGAAGACCACTCATACAGTCTGTGGGAAATCGTTTTAGCCAA
>JANMVK010000544.1:0-7261 GCA_031392725.1 Pseudobdellovibrionaceae bacterium | reverse complement strand
GATTTTTCTTTGGTCGAACTGTTCGACGAACAGGGCACGGCGGGAGCCGGACGCCTGTTCAGCGGACTGGCGCACGCCAACCTGGGCTTGCTCCCCGAGGCCATAGTGGAAGTGGTTGAAACCATTTTTGTCGCATTTCTGGCCACCGCCGTCGCGGTACCGGCCGCCTTCATCCTGGCTTTTTTCTGCGCCAAAAATATTATGAACAAACCCGCAACATTTTTTATTTATGCGGCTCTCAGAACCATTTTAAATCTGACCCGCTCCATTGAGCCGCTGATCTGGGCTGTGATTTTTTCCGTTTGGGTGGGAATCGGGCCGTTTGCTGGAATGTTGGCGTTGATGATTCATTCCATCGCTTCCTTGGCTAAACAGTATTCCGAAATCATTGAAGGTGTCGATGAGGGGCCGATTGATGGAATCCGCGCAACCGGCGCCAATAAAATTCAAGTGATTTGGTTTGGTATCGTGCCCCAGGTGGTGCTGCCCTATATCGCCTTCACCTTTTACCGATGGGACATCAATGTGCGGATGGCCACGGTGATTGGCCTGGCCGGCGGCGGCGGAATCGGAACGCTGCTAATTAAATATCAGGGCCAAGCGATGTGGCCGGAAGTGGGATGCATTATTTTAGTGATCGCGGTGGTGGTGTGGTTTATGGACACCGCCTCGGCTCATGTGAGAGAGGCGCTGCGATGATCAGTTATCTGCGCCAGCCGCTTGTGATCGCGCTTCTACTTCTCATTATTTCTTGGCTGACGGTGCGCGCGGGCATTGTGGCGGGCTCAAGTTTTCTCCCGGCCGGCGAGGGCTATAGGCAATCCTCGGAAATCGGCGGCGATCTGTTCCGCTTCGACGCCGAATACTACCGCAACATCGCAGTGAACGGATATTCCTACAATGGAGACCCCTTCAGCAGCCCCAATTTAGTGTTTGCTCCACTGTTTCCCCTAACGATTGCGGCTGTAGCTTCATTGCCAGGGGTGGATGAAGTCACCGCCGGCTTTATTTTGAATAAAATCCTATTTCTGTTGGCGATTCTATTTTTGTATCTTTACCTGCGCGCCTTAATCGGCGAAAAGAAAGCCCGATTGGCTTTGCTGGCCATGGTGACCTCCGCCGGAGCCTACTCATTTCACGCTTATTATAGCGAAAGCACCATGCTCCTCTGTCTGAGTTTGTGCCTTTACGCCTATCAACAGCGCAAATGGACATTATTAGGAATCAGCGCCTGCGCTCTTGGTGCGAGCCGCCTAACCGCGTTGCCACTGGTCATGATTTTTTCCGCGGCGCTGATGCTGCAAGTGTGGCGCATGCGGAAAAATAAGAAAACCGCACTACTTGCGGCGGGAGCCGCGGCGCTATGCCCGCTCGGCGCGGCCGCCTATCTTTTGTTTATAAACACTCACTTCGGCAATCCGTTCACCCTGTTCCCCGAAATCCAAAAATCCTCGTGGGGCTTTTTTCATCCCGACACGCCTGTTTCTTACATTCTGACCGGGGCCAACTTATGGGATTTTTGGGGCGCGGCCTTCCGCAAAGGCACCATGTCCCTGATTGATATCAAATCCCTCAACCTTATTTGGACCACGCTCGCCTTAATCAGCATGGTGTATGCCTTTAAGAAATTTAAAGTCAGCCTCTTTGCTCTGCTCTTCGCCGCCTATTTTTTGTTTATTTACCTGACCGGCGGGGACTCGGATTTTCTAATCAGTGCCCACCGTTTTTATGCGCTCATGCTTCCGATTTTTATCATGTTCACCGACTTCCACGATTGGCTCGCTCGTGGAACATCTCGAGCCGCCGCTATGGTGGTGTCGGGACTTTTATTATCGCTGAACCTGTTCTATTGTTTGTTTCATACGGCATTCTTTAATCAGGGCATCTGGTACTATTTTTAAGGGGGATTCGTGGACAAGAAAAAATTCGCACTGCTAACCACTGCGCTAATATTCGTGGCCCTGGCTTTTGCCGCATTTCTTATTCCGGCCACCTTCCACTATGAAAAACAGGTCGATATCATTGCTCAACAGCGGATGGTGTTTGTTTTTGTCGGCGAACTCCAACGCTGGAAGGAGTGGACCAAGTGGGCTGCGCGTGATCCTAAAATGACAAATGAATTTAGCGATCCCTCCTGGGGCACCGGGGCCACATACTCGTGGAAAAGTTTTTGGAACGGATCCGGATCGGCGAAGGTCACGCAGTTTACGCCCGACACACAAATGGCTTACGATGTGACCATGGACGGCTACGAGCCTTCGCACTGGCAATTCAAACTTCAGCCGGCTCCCCGTCAGGGCACGACCGTCATTTGGACCGCGGATGGAACTTATCCGGAAAACCGACTGCGCCGCTTGATCGCTTACATTCTGATGTGGACCTTGCCCGGCGATATCGAAATGGGCTTAGGGCGCCTAAAAAAACATGCGGAACTTCACGAAGCTTACGATGTGAGGGGCGGCTGGGAAGCGCCGCCGCCAACACCACCACCTCCGCCGCCAGCACCTAAGAAGAGCAAAAAGACTTAGGTCGAGTCGGCTTATGGGGCGCCTGAAAATATCCGATAATATCCCAATGAAAGTCGCCGTTATTATTCCCTGTTTGAACGAGTCCGCCGCCATTGCCAAGGTTGTGCGCGACTGTCACACGCATCTGCCAAAGGCCGACGTGTACGTTCTCGACAACGGCTCGGAGGACAGCACCGCTAAGGACGCGGCTAAAGCGGGAGCCCAGGTGATCCACTCCCCTCAACGTGGCAAAGGCAATGTTCTCCGCCACGCCTTCCGGGTGATCGACGCCGATTATTTTATCATGATTGATGGCGACGGAACCTATCCCGTGATTGAAGCTCCACGCCTGTTGGCTCTTGCCGAAGAATGCAATTATGAAATGGTGATGGGCAGCCGCCTGAAGCTCGGGAAACCCGAAGCCTTCCGTCCCTTGCACTACATAGGCAACCGTGTTCTCACCGGTCTAGTGCGCCGGCTGTTCGGCTTTCCCGTGCAGGATCTGTTAACGGGCTACCGCGTGTTCTCGCGCCGGTTCACCCAGGAAGTGAATTTGATTTCGCACGGATTTGAAATTGAAACTGAACTCACTATTCGCGCCATGGCGCAAAATCTCGCCTTCTGCGAAGTGCCCATATCTTACGGCGAACGCGTGGAAGGCGGAAAATCCAAGCTGCGCACCTTCCGCGATGGCTGGAAAATTCTCCTGACTATTTTCCGCTTTCTGGCTTATTTCCGACCCCTTCTGTTTTTCTCGGCGTTGTCGGCGATGGCTCTCGGAGGCTCGCTGTTGTTGACCGCGCAGGTGCAATCCGCGCTGCAAGTGGCCGCGGCCCTGTTGTTCACTCTCGCATTTTTTCTGGATTTTATTTTACATCATCAGCTGTTGCGCCGCTCCCAGGCCGGCAAAGGCTCCGCCCGCGCCACGTCCGTTTCACGCCAGCGCGATTCCGCCTGATAAGTGTTAAAGTTCAGCCTATGAAGGCGGCCCGCCGCGTTTAACTGTTGCCATTTCCCGAGGCATCCCGATAAAACATTCGGATGGAATTACTAATAATTGTTCTCGTATTGGCTGCGGTCATTGCACTCTACTTTCGTCACAATCCCATAAATCACAGCCGCGAATTTATTCTACGCCGCTTTGTGAACTGGTTCCCCATGGGGATGACGTACGCCTTCCTTTACATGGCCCGTTATAACCTGAGCGTTTCTAAAAACGCCCTGGGCAACGACATGACCAAGGAGGATTTTGGACTAATTTTCGGAGTCGGCACCGTGGTCTACGGTTTGTCATTTCTGTTAAACGGCCCATTGGTCGATAAAATTGGCGGCAAAAAAGGAATCTTGATCGCTGCGCTGGGATCCTGCATGGCCAACGGCGCCATGGGACTCGCGCTTTATTTACACATGCACGAACGCCTCAATTTGAACTTAACCCTGGTTTTCACGGTTCTATATTCAGTAAACATGTTCTTTCAGAGCTATGGCGCTGTCTCGATTATCAAAGTAAAGGCCTACTGGTTTCATGTTCGCGAACGCGGAATTTTCGGCGCGATCTTTGGCACTTTAATTTCAGTGGGTGTGTATTTCGCCTTTGACTGGGGCCAGGCCATCGTCAACGCCTCCAAGGCCAACATCACAGGCGAGCCGACCCAGCTGCAACGCGTGTTTCAACTTCTGTTCGCGGTGGATACCAACACTGTGGACGCCATTTGGCTGGTGTTTTTCATACCGTCGGCTCTCCTCGTGTTCTGGGCTTTCCTCGACTTGTGGTTGATCAAGGATACTCCGGGCGAAGCCGGCCACGATGATTTCGATACGCACGACGCCTCGTCCGGTGAGATGGACCGCAACTTCACCATCGGCCAACTGCTTCACCGCATTTTGACCAATAAATTAATGTTGATGTTCGCTCTGATCGAATTCACCACAGGCGTGGTCCGCAATGGTGTGATGCAGTGGTATTTTGTGTTCGCCAAGGAAGTAAAGCAAATCGGCGCGGAGTACATCGGACTCCATTGGGGATTTTTAATCTGTTTAGTGGGAATCGGCGGCGGATTTTTCGGCGGCATCGTCTCCGACAAATTTTTCCAGTCCCGGCGCGCGCCGCCCACGGCCATCGCCCAAGGAATTATTTTTGTCGCCGCTATCGTTATGATCTTCACTATCCATACGGCGCCAATGCTTACGGGCATTTGCTGTTTGGTGATCGCGTGTCTGGTGATCACGACTCACTCGCTGATGTCAGGAACCGCGGCCGCCGATTTTGGCGGGCGCAAAGCCACCGCGACGGCAAGTGGAATTTTAGATGGCTTTGTTTACTTGGGCAGCGGCTTGCAATCTATCTCACTCGGCTACCTAACCTCGCACAATTGGTCGTACTGGCCGATGTTTATGGCGCCCTTCGCTTTCGCGGGCCTGGTCCTCGCCCTGCGAACCTGGAAGGAATTGCCGGAAGCCACCAAACGCTATCTCGTTTCGGTGGAGAAATTGTCAATGGTCACCTCTACAGAAAAGGTGACCATCATCAAGACGACAACTAAACTTGTCGACAATTTAGACTAGAGGTTCTCGCAGAGGGCGATCGCCTGTTCGCCCAGATCCAGCGTCCGGCGGTGAGAGAACACTTTGCCCCGCACGGTCATTTGCACCGTTTCAACAATCGACCGAGTGCAAGTTCCCAATGCGCGGTCAAAAACCACACTCTCGGTTAATACCCGGTGCAACACGGTCGTTTCCGTTCCCGGCTTGCCGCCAATCATGTCTTCAGGCGTATTGCCCGGACGGCAGCGGCCAGAACTCATGCACGGCTGCATCTCACCCGGATTGGTATGATCCAATTGGGAGATCCATTTCAGATCCGGCACCGACATTTTCAACTGTATGTTGGAGTAGCCAAGATCAGAGCAGCGCACATCACCGGCCTTCACTTCCACCGCAATGGTATGAAACTCTTCCTTTAGAACCTTCGAACGTTCTTCTTGCGCGGCCTGAGCCGAAATCCCCAAAGCTGCAATCACTCCCAAAATCATCAATTTCACGCGACCCTCCTATTGTTGTGTGTCGTGAAAACACAATGCCATAAGCACGATATAGGGTAAAATATGATCGACGGATGCGACATATAGCTAGAACCTATGTAAGGATCCGAGCCCAAGTTTGCCGGACTAAGCCTAAATGGTCACCTTCCCGCGGTGATCCCCGCTTGAATTGCTTCCCACGCCCTCTGTGAAGGCCAAATCCTTGGCATTCAAGCTGCAAAGATCCCGCGGGTGCTAAAATCCAACAAAGGAAAATAAAATGCGAAAAATGCTAATAGTTTTACTTTCACTTCTTGCCTACCAAGCCGGCGCCCAAACGGCCGAAACTCGCGCCTCTGGCAGTGGAATTCAAAATGATTCCACAATCCAACTCGCGCCCGTACTCGGAATCCCGTTTATGATGTTCAAAGGCGACGAAGTTTCCAGCCAATGGAAGTCAGCAGGTGGATTATCCACAGGTGCGTTAGTGGAAATCGGTTCAGGTTATGTCACTTTCCAAACCGGCTTACTTTATAATGCCTACTCAATTCGGGCCGAAGAAGGTTCGGAAAAAGCTCAATTTGATTTTCACTACCTAGCCGTCCCGCTGCTCGGAAAAGTAAATTTCCTAGGTAACGCCAATCGCACGGTTTACGCCAAATTGGGAATTATGCCCTCACAGCTGACTTACAAGAACTACCGCTATGAAATCGGTGGCATCAAAAGTTCATATAATAACGACCTCAATGTGAACAACTTCGACATGCCGATCGTCGCCGGTCTCGGCGGCGCCATCAATGTAGGCAGCAATAAAGCCATCATTGTGGAAAGCACCTACGTCCGTGGAACGCAGAAGATCAATAAAGGCGAAGGCAACTACCGTCTCGACGGCATTGTTGTTTCCGGCGGCTTCAGCTTTGGTTTCTAATATAATTTAATTTCTCAACCCGGCTTAGTTTTGAGCCGGGTTTTGACAGCGGCTTATCGACTCGCGGAATTCCGGGCTGACATCGTCCCTGGGATCAATTTTCACCTGAAGTTTTCCACCGCTCAATTCGATACTAACCGGCACTAAGCCAACACGGCGATGACGTTTGACAAATTCCTGTGCGCTCACCGGCCAGCCATCGTTCACTTCATCCTTCGGAATTTGATCTTGCGAAATGTAGTGAAACAGCGCCCACATTCTCCCGTGCTCGTCATAAAAAATGGACGGACGGCCAGGCCCCCAAGTGGCCTTCAACAAGCAACGCAGAACTTCAGCAAAATCAATCAGCTCACCGGAAGTGTCCGTGACCGGCAAATATTTAGAATCCGGCTCGGCGTTCTCGCTGATGGCTATATGCATTCCATAGCGGGTGGTCACATAGTCGCCACCGCTAAACGCCACCAGCCATCGCCAACCGTCACCGTCCCACCATTTCACGGGCCGGCCGCCCTCCAGCAAATGCCCTTCGGCGCCCGAATTTCGTTCACTCGCCTTAAAATACTGGCCATCACCTTTTATAGTGGGCTGAATGCTGGTTTCCGCCCCAGACACCCGCCGTAGGGAGGCATCCACCTTAGTTAAAAAAATCTCGGTATTCCACGGCCCCCCATCGCGCTCTTCGGTGACACGCTCATAGACCATAAAGTAATGACCGGCCTTGTCCCGCACGTAACTTCCATCAGGATTCCGGTAAAAAGTGGCGCCATAATTATGCTGGTGAGCCTCGCTCACCCAACGATCAAAAG
>JANMVK010000536.1:0-6614 GCA_031392725.1 Pseudobdellovibrionaceae bacterium | reverse complement strand
GATGGCCCGCTCACAGGTCTCTGCTCGCGGGCCGTGATCGTATTAGATGAGAACAATAAAGTTCTTTACACCGAACAAGTGGGCGATATTGTCGACGAACCCAACTACTCCGCCGCTCTTGCCGCGCTAAAGTAAACTAGCCGCAAGTTTTGCTCCGGAGTAGGAGGAATACCCCCGGAGCAAAACATGCCAGGTGCCCGCCACCGGAGTCTTGAACGAACAGGTCTCGTTATTACCAGACTTATAGGGACGGCAACTGTAACTCGAAACGGTCGGCTTGGTCAGCGAGCGCAAATATAAATCCGCATCCCCGCTTCCGCCTGACAGAGTGACCGTTATGCTCTTCGCGCCAACTGGTACTTTAATGGTAAAATACTTTTCGCTCCCTTTCGCGCCGGCGAGTCCGCTCACCGGCGCATTGTTTTTCAATTCATTGGGGTCAGCCGGCTGCTCACCGCCTCCGCCGCCGTTCCCACCACCGCCGAGAAATCGCGCGTTGGCCAATTTGTTGGGCGAGCCGGATCCCGGATTGGTGACTTTACCTGAAACCGATCCCGCAATCACCGCGGCCACGACCTCCGCGGGCAGAGCGCTCGGATGTTTCGACAAATACAACGCAGCCACTCCCGCCACATGGGGCGAGGCCATGCTCGTGCCACTCATCGTGTCGGTCGCGGAATTGTTGGTGATGCCAAGAGATAAAATATCGGTCCCCGGCGCGAACACATCCACGCAACTTCCATAATTAGAAAAACTAGCGCGCGCATCCTCCCTATCGGTCGCACCCACCGTGATCGCCGAAGGAGCGCGCGCTGGAGAGGAGTCACAAGCATTCGCATTGGAATTTCCCGCGGCCACGACAAATGTCACACCCGCGGCAGTCGCGGCCGCAATGGCATCATCCACCGCCTGCGACGAGGAACCACCCAAACTCATATTGGCGACGGCTGGCTTGATATGATTAGCCGCGACCCATTCAATCCCCGCGATCACGCCGGAATTGGTGCCACTGCCGCTGCAACTCAATACGCGCACGCCAAATATTTTTACATTCTTCGCCACTCCATAGAGCGCGCTGCCGATGGTGCCCGCCACATGCGTGCCGTGACCATGGCAATCGGTTGAATCCGCATCTTTATCCACAATGTCGATGCCGCTCACCGCCCGCCCGCCGAATTGAGTGTGCGAAGCCAAAACTCCCGTGTCGACCACATACGCATTCACCGCTGCGCCGGAATCGTCGTAGTCATATTTTTTATCTAAAGGTAGATTCTGTTGATCGATGCGATCCAGCCCCCAAGTGGGATCACTCTGTGAAGCATCGAGATGCACTTCACGATCCTGCTCGATGTAGGCCACTTCTTCATCGTTTTTAAGAGCCGCGAGCTGGTCGTCTTCTAAATGATAGACTCCGCCCTGTAACGCGACTTTAAAAATACGTTTGGCTTTCACATCATATTTTTTCGCCAAAACCGAGCTCTGGCTTTCGCCATTCGCGCTCTGAATCGAGGACTTTTTCTTATAAACCACAATGTACTGTTTTGGATCCAGTGTCGATTCCGGCTTGGAACATCCGGCTGCGAGAGACAATAGTAAAACAATCCCTATTCTACACATAAACTCACCCCCGCCAGTGAGATCTACACACCTGTAAAAAAGGTTAACAGGACCAAAGGAAAGTTTTGAATTTCGGTTAAATATTTTTTAGCGGATTGCGTCTAATATCGCTTTGAAATACGCGGGCACTTCAGGACGCGGATACCACACGAGTGCGAGGGGATCTTCCATCACCGCCCCGCTATTTAATAATATTAAGTCGCCACCCTCGAGATGAGGTTTCGCAATTTCTTGCGTGAGTGTTCCAAAGCCGACACCATGACTGAACATTTTTATTATGGTTTCATTATTGTTGATGTACAAACGCGGTCGCTTAACTTGTGATAGCAGGGAAAACTTTTTCAAATAGTTCCGCGTGGTAAAATCCTCATCGTAGAAATCGATTATCCGTTCCGACTCCAAAATCTCCGCCATGCGCCGGCCCTTCCACTTAGGTGAGGCCACCAACACATATTTATCGGGTTTAAGCTTCTTGCTGTCCATTTCGTTGGCCACTTCATCGGGCGTCACAATGGCGAACGTGACCGCCCCTGAGCGCAGCATGGAAATGCGGTCAGCGGTGTCGTTCATCAGAAAGTGTAAAAACAAATTAGGCCACTCACGGTACAAATCTTTACAAGCCTCGGAGACGCGCGCCTCCATCACGCTGGTGGGACCGGCAATTGTTATGAAACACGGATGATCGACGCCCACGCCGGTCAGCTGGCTCATCACCCCGCCCTCCAAATCCTCGGCCGCCTGCACATAACGCCACAAGGCCTCGCCCTCTTGAGTGAGCTGCATGCCCTTGCGGCTGCGCAGGAACAAGGTGACGCCCAACTCCCCCTCGATGGAGCGGATCCGCTGGGTAACTCCGGTCTGGGTGAGATGCAAGTCGGCCGCGGCTCCGTGCACGGTTCCCCGGCGGACAATGGCGGCAAAGGCTTTGAGTGGGGCGGAAAGTAAACTCATTTAAAATCATCGATAGATGAAATTAATGAATTATTCAAGAGCCGACACCCGGGCGTAAAACATTCCCAGTTACAACCAATGGAGGTATCTGTGATCCGAATATTTTTGTTAGTTCTCGCCCTTGGCGCCACAACCGCAGCGGAGGCCGCCATGTCCGCCGGCGCAACAGCCGCGCCCGCTCAAGATCCCGTTCTTATGGCCTACCGCCAACGGCAAGCCGACGCCACGCCAGAATCGGTTTTCGCTTGGCTCAAGGCGGGCAACGCCAAGTTCGCCTCCGGGCAAAGTGATCACGGCGGATACGTGGTGGACGCCCGCGAACGCATTCAAGTCAGCGGCAAAGGACAGCGCCCCTTAGCAGTCGTTTTATCCTGTCTCGATTCCCGCACCACTCCTGAACTGGTTTTCGATATGAGCGTGGGCGATTTATTCACCACAAGAGTCGGCGCCAATGTGATCAGCGACGATGTGCTGGGCGGAATGGAAGTGGCCATCGATTCCGGAGCGAAAGTGATCGTCGTTATGGGCCACACCAACTGCGGCGGCGTGGGTGCCGCCTGCAACAACGCCGAACTTGAACATTTCACTCAGCTGCTGGCCAAAATTAAACCCGCCATTCAAGAAGTGAACACGCGGCTCGACGCCGATCCGGCCTACGCAACAGAAGTGGGCGAACGCGTATGCACCAACCGGCGCTACATCAAAGAGCTAAGTCACGCCAACGCGCAACAAAGCTATCGCCAAATACTCGCGCAAAGTAAATTTATCAAAGAGAAAGTCGACAAAGGCGAAGTGAAGTTAGTCTCCGCGCTCTACGACGTCGACAGCGGCAAAGTGATGTTTGACCAAAATTAAAAGGACTTTCTGAACTCACATTCTAACAATCTGACAAAGCCAAACTTATCCACATCCCGCCTGCCCGGGGCCCCCAAGGCGGCCCCACGGCGGCGGGATGTGGGTAAGTTTTGAGAGGCAGTCAAATCAGCAACGCACATCATCCAATCTTGAATCGGCGGTGTTTTTAAAATAAAACACTTCAATGCGTAAATCCCCTCAGTTAACATTCAAAAAAGTAAACGGCTGGGGCGGAAAAAGAAAAAACGCCGGGCGGCCTAACAAATCCGGCCGTATTAACCACATGAAACGTCCAAAAATAAAAGCCTCAACACCGCTTCACCTCACCTGGAGACTCAAGAATGATCTCGTGAACCTGCGCTGCGATGAAGTGCAAGCGGCCTTTCAAAAAGCCGCGCAGAAAGCAAAGAAGTTAGAACTGCGTTTGCTGCATTATTCTCTTCAACACGATCACATCCATCTGATCGCGGAGGCCAACGGCAATCAGGCCCTCAAGAGAGCGATGCGCAGCTTCGGTTGTTCGTTTGGAAAGGCGATCAGAAAAATTCGTGGCGGCAAAGGATCGGTGTTCGACGGCCGGTTCCATCTAGAAGTTCTCGATAATCCAACGCAGGTGAGAAATGCGATGGCCTATGTTCTGCAAAATTTTTCCAAACACAACCAACTGCTGAAGCATGTGGACCGTTATTCTTCCGCACCCTACTTTGGCTTGTGGCGGAAGCTTTTAGCAAACCGAGCCGGACCAATATTGACAGAGATAAAGAGTCCGCCGCCTTTGCCTGAGTTTTTAAGTCCGCCGAAGTCTTGGCTGGCCCAAGCAGGATGGATGAAAGCGCGTACACTGAGGAGTAGCCTATGATAACCGGTGTTAAAGATGTTTATTACAGCGTCACGGATGTGACGAGGGCGAAGAAATTCTATATCGAGGGCCTGGGCTTAAATCTGACCTTCGAACATGAGCATTGGGTCGCGCTCGACTGCAATGGTGTTCAGGTGGGCCTACATCCGGAGGAAAACGTCATTCCGCGGATCCCTCGCGACTCACATGGTGCCCATGCTGGGGCCACGCTTACGCTAAAGTCAAACAACATCAAAGAAGATAGAGCACGAATTGAAGCGCATGGCGGAAAGATTCTTGGCGAAACGGATCAGCCCTGGGGTCACATGCTGGTATTTGAAGATCCGGATGGAAATGTTCTCAAGCTGATGAATCCTAAACCGTAACCGGACTCAGCATGGCACCTTTTAGAATTAAAAAACTTTGTTTAAAGTGATCATCGGCCGGATCTCGCTATCGATCGCCTTGGTTTCAAGCGTAGTAGAGTCATAGGGGATTCCACTTCCGGTGTGAACTTTGTAGCACTGCCTAGTATAAGTGATGTTGCGATAGAGCAAAGTCGGACTCACGCCCCACCCGTCACCCAACGAAAAATCATAGCCGATGCCGATTTGATAACCGGTGCCGCTCGAGTTCTTGCGTATTTCATCCGTCGTCACATCGCCGGTCAATCCATCCGTATACTTCTGACTAAATTCTTTGTTCGCCATAAAAAAATAAGTGAAGGTGTAGCGCATGTGCGTGGCGAGATAACCAAAGGTGGCACCGAATTCGTCTTTTTTGGTGAGTTCGCTTAAGCCTTCGTAATCATCGGTGCGCGGGCGCGACGAGCTCACGTTGTAATAGTTGTAAGTGAGTCCCAGTAAAATACTTTCCCACACGTAACCGAGTGTAGTGCGAGAATCAATCCCCCATCCAGTCTGGGTAGGGACAGCCTTGGTCGCGGACCCGCCGGCTTGCGATTCTGTATCGTTCTTCAACACGTACACCGGGAAAAGGGTTTCCTCGACGTACACCCCCTGGTTCCTCTGACCTTTGCCCCCTGAGCTCGAAGCCCAACTATTTGAATACCCTAATAAAATGGCTAGCAAGATCAGTGTCTTCATCCCGTTAATTGTAACCCTTGCCGCACCGATCTACCTAGAATGAGACACTCAAAAAATACAATTCTCACGACCATGGCACTGTTATTCGTGTCGATTCCAGCGCATTCCTTGACCACGACCATCACCAAAGTCACGCCCACCGCGGTGATCACGAACTCGACTGATATCGAGTTTGAGTTTATATCGAGCGCGCCCGATGCGCGTTTTGTTTGTTCACTGGACTACGCTGACCCGGTTTTTTGCACGTCCCCGATGAGCTATCACAATCTTAAAGACGGCCAACATTTCTTCAAAGTAAACGCGGTCAGCGCCACCGAGGGCACGGATTACATCGGCGCGAGCTATCTGTGGACCGTGGACACCATTCCGCCGCACACGAAGCTCACAGCCGTGCCCGTGGGCCCGGATTCCTACACTGTGGATCTGTTGTCGAGCGAACCCAATAGCACCTTTGTTTGTTCACTGGACGGTGCTCCCGCCCTACCGTGCGCGACACCTTATCAATGGAACAACATCGGTCCGGGTAATCATTACTTTCTCGCGCAAGCGGTGGATGAAGCCACCAATGTCGATCCCATCGGCGCGGATTTTAGTGTTTCGTTCGAACAACGCCCGCCTCTAAGCACCACCATCACCAGTGTCGACCCGTCCGCACCCTTCACCAACATCACCAGTGTGGTTTTTGGATTTATTTCCAATCAACCCACGGCCAAATTTGTTTGCACATTGGCTGGCGGAACCACGCCATGCGCTTCACCGTTCAATTATGTGTCGCTGCCCGATGGTTTTTACACATTTACCGTTCAGGCCGTCGACGCGTTCGGCATTATGGACCCGATCGGCTCCAGTTATTCATGGACAGTGGACACGGTTCCGCCGGTGGGAGTGATTTCCAAGCTTGAATCGACCAGCACCATTGTCACCATCACGTGGGAATCCAATGAACCGGCCACCACCGCATTACATTGGGGCTTGGATCAGGATCTGAGTCGCGTGGCACCCGGTGATCCGCGCTTCACCACCACCCATAGCGTGCGCATTACGGGCCTTTCCAGCAATTCACTTTACTCTTTGCAACCCGAGGGCATCGACCGGGCCGGAAATCCGTATAAAATGCCCCGCCTGACCATTCGAACAAAAAGGTAAGCATTGCAGGCCTCAGCACTTTCTTGACAAATAATAGTGAAATCTGATTATTAGCCTCTTTGAACAAAAGGGGTTAACCGAAATGAAATCCGTTTTCACAC
>JANMVK010000422.1:0-9264 GCA_031392725.1 Pseudobdellovibrionaceae bacterium | reverse complement strand
GCCACCAAGTCTCAAGATCTCGAGGCTCTGAAAAACGCGAAGAGTCTGGCCACCGCCGCCGGTCCCGCGCCCACACGCCTGACTCCTGATTACGTTCATATCGCCGCCGCCCAGGAAACTGGACTTTCGCTTGAAACCGTGTCCATGGACATCCAAAAAGGCACGTCCCGCCTCGCCGAAATCAACGATGAATTGTTCGGCAACGAAGAGCGCGTGGAGCGCGTGCAAAAACGCATGGCCCGTTACGTAAAAGAAATGGAAGAAGCCGAAGAAGAACGCGTGCGCAATCCTAAAAAGGAAAAAGCCCAGCGTGGCAAACCGATTCAAAGCGTGCTCAGCTTGGGTCCGACCGGAACCGGTAAAACGGATTTGTATTTGAAGGTCGCCGCTAAACTGGGAATGCCCGTAGTGAAGATCGACATGACCAACTACACGCAAGCGCACCATGGTTCAGGTTTGATCGGCGCCAAACCGGAGTACGTCGGCCACGGTCAACCCGGTGAACTCACCGGACCCGTGCTTAAAACTCCCTATGTGATGATCATTCTCGACGAAATCACCCGCGCGCACATCAATGTGATCAAGCAAGTGGTTTACCCGATTCTCGATGTCGGCCTGATCAAAGATTCCGAAGGCCGCTCCATTTCCTTCGAAAAAGCCTTTATTGTCGGCACCAGTAATGCCGGCGAGCATCTCGCCCGCATGCCGCGCCCGGCGCTGCTTGAGTTGCTGAAAAGCGGAGTGGAAAAAGAGTGGTCGGCGAAAGAAATCGACGCCAAGTCCACCAATGACCTGCGCATCCGCGCCATGGAATGGGAATTAAAAACCACTTACGGGTGGGAAGAATCCATGGTTGGCCGCTGGGGCCAGATCGAAGTGACCGAGCCGCACACTCCCGAGGTCATTGAGAAGATCGCCCACAAACAGGTGAAAAAGCTGATCAACAAATTTTCCAACCGGAAAATCACTTTGGTGTTCACCGAGACGGCGCTCACCGCCCTGATCAAAACTTACGATCCCACCAAGGGTGGTCGCTCACTGGAATATGCGTTCCAAAATTTAATCAGCGATAAAGTTTACGAGCTTTACATCGACAACCGCGTGAAGCCGGGCGAAGTGCTGATGCTCGATTTCGTAAAAGGCGCATGGGACCACGTCGTCACCACCAAAGAACAGCTCGCTGCCGCCAAAAGTGTGGGCGATCCGATCGCTGCTGAACGCCGCGCACGAGTTCAGCAAGCTCTAGCCCGTCAACAACAGACCGGCGCCACACAACGCGAGATCTATTTCCGCTTTTTTGATGAAGCCTACATGGTTCACAATGCCGTGGCCAAAGCTCTGCGCGGATTCGGCAGAAAGTAGAAAATGTTCGTACTTAGAGGTCTTGGCATTTCGATTCTGTGCTTTGCGATCGCGGCCGCGCCGTCGGTTGGAGTCGCGGCGTCCGCTCGTCAAGTCACCTCCCGCATGGCCGTAGAATTTATGTCGGGCAATTTTAACCGCTCCTTAACTTTAGCTAAATACGGTTCGTTAAAAACCGCGGGCGGAGCGGCTTCAAGTTTGGCTAAGATCACCTTCACTGATGTGTTTCAATCCGCGATCATTATGTTCGTGGCCGCCGCGGCGCAAGTGGCCAAGGACCGTCTCGATAGGCAACGCCTGCTCTCCGGCCACCAGTTGAGCTACCAGGAAGTCAAAGACGCGACCTCGGAAGCGGCGGAGAGCTTGTTCTGCGGCTCCAAAAATTCGGTGACTCAAGAAGTGTTATGTTCCGGAGAATTCTGGATCGGGGTGGCTGGTGGTTGGACCGTTCGCTCGGCGCTAGAACTCACCGTAATGAATGTCTTAAAATATTTGCTTAAACACTCCGTCACCCGCACGGCCCTCATCGGCAGCGTGGCCACCATGGCCGCCTCGTTTTTAATGTTGGGTGGATTTGTAATGTCTGGTCACTTGTGGACGGAGTCAGTCCATTTGCTCGACGATCCCGTTAAAGAAAATAAAGCCCATAGCATATTCGGACGCGCGGTCGGCCAATGGGTGAGCGGCAATTGGAGTGAATACGTTAAATCGCCCGATGGCCAACTGGCGGCCGAAGTTTTTGGCAACATGAGTTCCATTCTTCAAAATGACCGGGATTTACGCGGCACTTGGCTTTACAACGGCTGGCGCTTCGGCGTCGCCCGCGGCGAGCTGATTGTGAACCTGACTATATTAATGGGCGCGCTGTCCGTCGGCTCAAGTCTCGGTTCAGGCTTAGCAGCCGTGACCGGCGTTTCCGGATTCTGGGCCGTGGTTATGGTCGCGGTTGTCTCCACCTTTTTTGCCGGAGGCGTGTCCTACCTGACCGTGCAGTTTCCAGATTTGGAAGTCGGCGGGCGCCTGACAAGTCTAATTCAGGATTCACGCGCTTACGCCAATAGGGCCGCGCATTCCATAACCCGCAGTCAGTTGCAGATCACCATCGACACCTTCGGCTTCGACCGTCATTGGGATAGCCGCAATATACAGTATAAATTCATGTGGGAGCGCCGGCTCAATCTCCTGATGCCGAAACTGCGTGAAGACCGACAATATTTAAACAACGTTTTGCTGGAAAAATATCAGGAACTGCGCTTGAAAGTCGATCAGTCCAAGGCCGTGGTACTTGTGGCGACTGAGGTGATTCAAAATTCCCGGCTGCGTGCGCTGATCGTCTACGATGAAGCGGGAACCGCCATGACTTACGCGGAAGCGAAGCGCGCCTATTGCCCACAAGTCAGCCGCACGGGCCTCAGAGCCGACTGCGAGTTTCCTCTGTCCCTCCAATTGAAGAAACTGGCGGCGGCGGCAAAAACCATTCAGGCGGGAGAAGCTGTCCTCACAGAACTGGCTAAAGAAATTTTGCAGAACTTCGATGGCGACATCCAGTTTCTGCAAACCGCGCGCGACAATCGAAACCTACAACTGCCCGAGCGCGCCACTCTGAATCTGGAACAGGAATTGAAAATAGCCAATACGGCCATGAACCTAATCGAATTCACCTTCGCCAGCTTGCACGATGGCCTCCGCGTCGAACGGCAGGTTCAATTTGATTCGGAAGATTTGCAAAAAGCCATTGCCAGTTCCGCTCCGTCCTTAGTCAGCCGGATTTACATTCATGGTTTGAATGAAGGAAGTCTGGTTGAAGATTTCTTAAAAGGCACAACCCGGACGCGCGTGGCGGGTGAACCGTGAAACGGATTCTCTGCCTAATCCTGGGTTGGTCTTTGGCATTGGCGCCGTTGCAGCAAATTCCCGCTCGCGCGGCGGCGGCTGAACCCGTCGAAACGCCGGCGGCTGAAATTCAAAAAGATTTACGCGCCCTTACCGACCGCGCCGTGTTTCCCAATATTCCGCGCCGTGGAAAAACCGGAGCGCCGAGCGCCAGCGAAGTCGCCGATTTGCAGCGCCGTCTGAGCGGCCGTCAGCAAGATCTCACCCGAATGCTCAACACCGAATTGAAAACTTACGCCGACGATGCGCTAGAAATTAGTGCCTTTCTCGATCTGCAAATGTTCTACGATTCGGCGCAAAAACTGGAAGCGCTAAAACTCCTGGTGGGTCATAAAATTGATCCCACCACTTGGGACCCTTTTTATAAAATCACTGTGGGACTCGACGACTTAGCCCAGTCGAAATTTGTCGAAACCGCCAGCACCGCCGGTGAACTGCGGTTGGTAACCAATGACAACGAACGCAATGCCCATTTTCCAATGCGAACTCGACTCACCACCTCTCCGCTTAAAAAAACGGTGCTGGAATTCCGTCTCAATCCTGATTTTCTCGAAATGGCCGAACAGCAAGCGTTGGTCAACGAGCCCAACACGCGCAACGCCGTTAGATTCGGCATCCACTTCACTATCCACCGCCTTTATGATTCGCAGTTCACCATCGGCCAATTCACACCCGGTCCGGCGGCTCTGACTCCGGTCTCGGCCAGTTGGCGCCAGCGCTTCGCCAGCCTCGAGATTAAAGATCAAGAAATCCAATTGCGCGCCCGCAAGATCGAAAGCAGCCGGCAAAAACTCGCTTTGCTCACGGCTCTCTCAGAGTATGAAATCGATCTTAAAGACAAGCCCGCGACTTGGAGTTTGGACACGAGCTTTTGGAATATTCTCGGCCCCTTGATCAAGCAACCGGCATTAACGGTCAATCAAGAGGCCGTGCGCCAGAATGAAAGCCTCTCGTTTGCCTCAAGCGTCCGGCGGCTGGTGGACGCGTGGCAACCCCGCGACTTGTCCGATTGGGAACACGTCCTATATTTGGCCAAGCGCCTGTCCCTGCGTTGGATGATTTTAGCCAATCCCGATTTCTCGGGTCAATTGGCGCCCGAAGGCCAACATATGATCGGTCTCCTGCTTGATGCTAGGGCCAAAGCCTTTGCCACTGAGATTATGGGCTGGCCAAAAATGCGGGCGGCGCTCGCCGCAGCCCTCCAGCCGGATGTGGACCAAAGAAAAACCGCGCGCAAAGTTCTCTATGAAGGCCTTAGCAAAGGATCGTTGAAGCTGCGCTTCTTTGAAAATCAGGAAGTCAATTTAAGCTATTTAATCGGCATGGAGAAATCCAGCTTGGACGCGCTCAAGGCCTCAAGCATGATTGGCGCGACGATTGAGGCTCTGGGGCAGCAATCCAATTACAAAGCGGGCTATCAACTCTACCGCCTGACCTTGGCCACGGTCCTTGAAGCCTACGTTTTGCCCATTCCGTTTCCTAAAACCAACACCATCGACGAATTGTTGAAAGTGAAAAACAAAATTCGCTTTAATCCCGAGGCGCTGCGCGATTCCCTACCCGGCGTTTACATCGAGGCCCTGAAGGCCAATGCCGACCAACGTGCCAAAGACATTTCTGATCTGCTGGAGATCGGCCGGCTGTTGCGCTTTAACGTGTATGAGCATCTGCCCGAGGAGCCCGAAGCTGATATGGGCGGCGTGTTCTACTCCAAGCGGCCCTCGCCAAAAAACTTGAAAGTCGGCGAACGCTGGTACTCCCCGATGCTCGGCCAAAACTTTGGGCGCTACCGCGAAGAAATTAAAAAAGATGTGTTCAATAGCGTTCCCATCTTAGGGTCAACCGTGCACTCGGGCAACCCCGACAAACGCGCTCAGGAAACCTGGGAATTGTGGGAGTACTTAGCGGCCAACCATCTCTCCACTGAGAAAGAGCAAAATTTAATCGACCGCCAGTTGAGCGTCACGTTGGGTTCTGTCCGCACCAATATTGCCAGCCTGGATCAGTCGGTACAAAAAATGGACTCGTCTAAAGACGATTCCTTGCAATCCATCAATGAGGAAATCCGAACCATCGTCGCGCGCACCGCGCAGCTGACCTTCCTGCTCAACCGCTTTGTCGAAACCTCGGCTTACAGTCAAGAAATTCGCCGCGAACTCTTGATGCCCGGCTATTGGGAAAAAGAATTTGAACAGCTTTCCAATTGGACGAACTCCTACGTCAATTACCTGATGGCCTTTTTTGTATTTCAGATTTTGGGTTCACGCTTCAACGCCATCGGCAAAATCACCGACCGCATCGCCACCTATTTGGCACCTGTTTTTGGTGCTAACTTTTCGCGCCTGCAGCCCTTGATCTGGGGTTTAGTGGGAGTAAGCACTGCCGGCTTCGCATACAAAGGCTGGGGCTCTGAGGCCACGCGCGCTGAAATTTTAAAAAACTATTTCTCGTGCGGCGCCACCGGCGTGTGCGTGGCCATGTACCAAGATGTTTCGCGCCAAGTGGAAATCCGCGACAGCAACCGGATGCAGGCGGTGATCCAGGTGGCGTTAATCGGAGCCATCATCGGCGGCTTCCGCCTCCTAAGTCGGTTTGTCGGCAACCGCCTGCACGGCATGGGCGCGCAATCTGAAGCCGTGATCAATCGCGACCTCAGCACCCTCGGAATTGAAGCGGGAACTCCGATCTCGAATAGTTTATTGCGTGAAAAATTAGCCTCGGCCGTCCAATTGGCTAAATCCCAATCTGACGGACGCTTGGCCGCCATCGGCGAAGCCTACGCCAATCAGGCACACGCCCGTCTTCACCAAATGGCGTGGCAAGAGGCCAAACGCTGGAACAGTTTCGATCAGCGCTTCGGCTCGAGACTGCAAAAACTAGGATTAAATTTGCGCGATGCTAAAAATCAGCAATCCTTAAGTGAAGCGCTCGGCCGGATTGAAGCCATGCAAAAGAGCGGCGCGCTGACTCAAGCCGAATATCTTGAACTCAAAGGCGATCTGCTTAGCATTGCCTCCACCATGAATCCCATTTGGCAGACCATGGAAGCCAATAAAACGCTGGCCGGCTTTTACAATTACGTTTTCGACATCTCCTCCGGCAAGCTGCGCGCGGAAATCTCCGGCACATACAGTTATTACAGCTCCACGCTCAACCGCCAATTTATCGCGGCCGCCGATGACTTTATGGCTCTTCAATACGCCCGCCCGCGCCTGATCAACGGCCGGATCGAATCCAACGCGCAAAACTCACGGCTGCTCAATGCCTCGACGCGTTTGGAGCGCCTAATGGCGCAAGCCGGGCTCGAACTTGAAAAAAACCCTCAGTCAACGGGACAAATTTTAGAAAACCTAGTGCGGCTGGCCTCCAGGGAGATCGCAAAATGAAAATAGCGCGAATGATCTTAGCTGGAATTTTATCGCTGCAACTGAGCTTTCCCGCGCATTGCGCGGCTCCCACGCCGGTGGAATTGGTCGACCTAGTGGAAGAGTACATCGTGCACATGAAGTCCCAACAAACCGGATCGGTATTTTTGCCGGCCGGGCGCCAGGAGTATTTGTCAAAAGCGGTGGCGGCCAAAATCGCCGCGCAGGAACCGGAAAATTTTAATCTGTTTTTATTTTTCCTTATCGATAGCTACGTCAAACGCAGCGCCGACCGCCCGTATCTATTCAGCCTGATGCAAATTCTGCGCGATCATATTAGCTCCGACCTCGAGGCCACCCGCCTGCTCCAGGAAGGCCCAGCTGAGAGCATCAAGCAAAGCGTGTACAGCTACTGGATTTGGATCGCGCTCACCGTCGGCATCAGCTGGAAGCTGATGCTTTCGCGCAGCGCTCCCCTCACTGAGCGCGTCCGCCATATTAACGAAGGCCTGGCTCAGCGTGGCCGCCTCTATCAATTACCTTACCGAATGTTAGCAAACCCACTCACCATCTCGCTCGCCCCCGCCGTGTTCTGGGGATATTTTCAATATTTTCTCGAGTCCCACCGCACGCACCGGCTCGATCCGGGCGAAATTTTAAAAGTGGTGCAAGCGCAGATGGCCTGCCACCTGTCGTATCGTGGATTGGAAATTCAGGATCAATTCGAAGCCATTTCAAGCAACGAAGCTGAACTAAAAACCATGTCTCCGGAATTGCGCGGAGCCATTGACCAAATCCTGACGGAAGCGAATCAATTGCAAAAACAAAATCCCTACTTGCTCAATCTCCGGGTAAACGACCGCTTTTTCACGAATACACTAAAGCAATATCCTGAATCCAAATCCTGGCAGCAATTCCGCCGGGCTCTCAATACGACCAGCACCGACCAGGCGGGCACATGCCGCCAGGTTTCGCTCGATTTCTTGAGCCGCTCGTTACAGGACGTGAGGCAGAAACTCCCCGCCGCGCCCACAACGCCTCCGCGGCCAGAACCCCGGGAGACCAGCCCGCCATGAACTCATTGCTGCTTTTAGCTCTGTTTATTTTTGCACCGCTCGCGCAAGCGCAGACCGCCGACGAAATGGTGCTCAAATATTCCACCGCCACCGCACTTGAGCGCGTGGAGTCCTCTTATATATTTTGCGAACAAGCCATGGCCCAGTGGCCGGCCCCAGATTATCAAAATAAAATCCTCAGACTCGGCCAGTTGTGGTCGGAGTCTCCGGAAGCCGCCTACGCCACGCTGTCGCTGTGCCAATCCATGTGGCAAAAAAGCTATCTCGATCCCGCGCGAGTCGCCACCATTCGCACCAGTCAAGACCGCGCGAAGCTGGCGATTTATCTGGCGATGGCCGACGTAGTGAACGTCTATCATTATTTGCGCGAAGAGATCCGGCTGCACAACACGACAATTCCAGCCGTCAACCCGGCCGTTCCGCCCGCCCCATTTGAAATTCTCAGCGGAATGGCCTCGAGCGAGCGGCAAATGGACACGCTATTGTTGCTGCAGGTTCGCGAAACCGGAAAAACCTTCGCCGCGGGCTTAACCGGCATTGGCGGCACGGCCGTGGCGTTAATTAAAGGCGCCAAGGCCGTTACCAATTTTACCACCTTCACCAGCCGCACCGTGGGCACCTTGGCTAAACAAGCGCTTCTCATCACGGCGTTATCCATGGCCGCCGGCGAAGTCGCCGATCTCGGTCTGTGGCGCCTCCAACACGGTCAACTGTCCGGTCAAGTGACCCGGCTGTTACAGGAGCTCAATTCGGCCCCGCCCCAAGGGCCAGTGGCTCTCTATATGGACCAACTCTACAGCGCCGTTGAGCAGCTGGGTTACTTCTATAATATCGAGCTCTATCTGCGCGACAGCGGATCCACCACGCCTTCACAAATCATAAGCAAAAAATGTTTACCTGTGGTTTATGGGGCCGTTTACGAAAATCAAAGCCTGGTTGTCCCGCTGCTTAACGGAGCCTTGTGCCGGGACGCCACCGCCTTGTGGATCGCCACAGCTCAATACCTGGCGCAGAAGTTCCAAGGACAACCGTCCGCCCAGGCCATGGCCGCCCGCTTGATGGCGAAGGCCAAGCGCAGTGTCCTCAGCCAAGCCGATATTGACGCGTACTGGGCCGCTCAACCCGTGTGCCACGAAGTCGTGCATCCCTTGTTTCTGTTTTTTCCCATCTATGAATGCGTCGACAAATCCGGATCGGTGATCATATGAGGTGGAGGAATGCCGCCAATTTTAGCCACAATCGGGAAATTTTTGTCACGATTTCCCCTCGTGCCGGAGCCGAAATGAATCCTGGCGCTGCTAGAGGCCAATTGCCCTGGTCGGCGATTTGCAATCAATTGGAAGACATGAAAAAAACCAGTTCGGACTCCATTTATAAGAGCGGGATTCAAGCTGGTAAAATGTTCATATGTGTTGAAAATTATTTAACTTTTTTGATTTGACGGTAAGCGGCGACGCTGTTAGCTATCCACTTCGGAGTCAAATTTAAAGATAGGGAAGGTAGGATTTATGGGAATGAAGACATTAGCATTGGTAGCATCGTTGGTATGTGCACAGGCCTTCGCTGCA
>JANMVK010000375.1:0-11173 GCA_031392725.1 Pseudobdellovibrionaceae bacterium | reverse complement strand
CACCATCGCGCTCTCGGGCCTAATTCGCCAGCAGGCCGGTAATTCCGCGGATGGACTGCCGCTGCTAATGAATATTCCGGTGTTGGGAGCGCTCTTCTCCAGCCGCCAATTTATGGCGCATCAAAGTGAACTGGTGATTTTTGTCACGCCTGAGATTCACACGCCGGACGCCGACACTCCGGTTGAAATGCCCAAAGGATGGATCAGCCATGAGTGGTGAACTCGCGGCGCAGGCCTTGACCATTCAAAGGCAATTCACCGAAACCTGGACGATGGACACTCGCGATCTCGCCCGCCCCTCCACCGAAGTGGTGCTAAAAAAGCTGGTCCATCAATCGCCTGAAGGCATGATTGCTCGTCTGGAGCAGGAGTTTTTTGGCTTTGGCCCCTTGAAACCACTGATCGAAGATCCCACCGTGGTCGAAATCGTGGTCAACGGACAAAATGAAGTTTGGTTTGAACGCGCCGGGAGTTTTTGCAAATTGAGCGACCAGTTTCTAACGGAAACAACTTTTAAAAATTTTATTGACCGGCTCTGTTCTGAATCCGGTTCCAGCATTGACCTGGCCAAACCATTTGCCGATGGCCGGTGGCGGGATTTCCGCCTGCATTTGGCCTGCGCGCCCCTCACCCATTGTCATTATCATATTACTTTGCGGCGATTGCCCGAGCACCCATGGACTTTGCCCAAACTTGAAGATTGCTCATGGGCCACACCCGCTCAAATCAATATTTTGCGCGGTCTGATTACTGAGAGGAAAAATATAATCTTTATCGGCGCCACCGGCAGCGGGAAAACTTCAGTGCTAGGAGCGTGCCTCAAAGAACTGCCTGACAACGAGCGCGTGGTCATCATTGAGGACACCGATGAGCTCCCGCGACCCAACTCCGCCAGCACCAAACTCCTCACGCGGCCAAATCCCACGCCCGCCCTATGCGAGGTCAATCTCACGGATCTGGTTAAACAATCCCTGCGAATGCGGCCGTTCCGAATAGTTTTAGGCGAAGTGCGCGGATCGGAAGCCAAGGATCTGTTGTTGGCCTTGGCCACCGGGCACTCCGGCAGCTTGGGAACCCTGCATGCCTCAGATCCCAGGCAGGCGTTGTTAAGATTAGAAATGCTGGTGCAAATGGGGGCTCCCCAATGGGGCCAACTGGCGATTAGGCAACTGCTGCATTTAAGTGTGGATTCAATTGTGGTGTGCGGAAATAAGAACGGCCACCGGTGCCTCGAAGGCATTCATAAGGTGGCCGCTCTAGAAACTTTTGGTTTCTTACTCGAACAGCTGTGTTAGGCCCGAACGTCGACGAACGTGCCACGCGGTTTGTAACCGGCGGGTTGTTTGTCTTTTTCTTCTTCGTCGGACTGTTTGGCTTTTTGCAGAACTAGGTCATCCGTCTTCGGCAGTTCGGAAACTTCCGAATTGTCCGGCATCGGGGTTGCCCCTGCTTGCACGTCGCCTTGATCCGGCTCTTCATTGGGCCGCCTTATGCGGGTCATGAAGAACGAATCGGCCATCTGTTGAACCACTTGATCACCGCCGGTTTTCTTTTTGCCGAGCATTTCATTATGAAGTGCTACGGCTCGAGACGCGGTGGTCTCAGAGCTCACATTAGCCTGCGTCGATTCACCCATCGGTCTGCCAAAGCTTGGCATTCCTGGCCGGGCGGCCGACGCGCTCTTGAGATCAGTCGAAGCAACTCTTGCGCTGCCTCTCACGATCCCGCTAATCTTCTCCATTTTCACCTCCATGTGGGTTGGAGAAACGTTTGTTTCCAAAGAGAAATCCTTTCTCTTCATCTATCGCTTCGGCACCTAAGCACGACTTAAGAACGGGGCGAACGTCTAATAATGAAACAAGACAAGACCTTGGACTAGCGCGCAACGGGCGGCGCGACGTCGCTGCCGGTCGAGATGATCGGGGCGGTCGGATCCGCTAATGAGGTGGTGCAGGACGTGTTGCCCTTGGAGATTTCGCTGGTCACTCGGGTGCGGGCCGTGGCGAGCGTAGCGAGGGCCGTGGCTGGATGCTGCGGATCGGTGAATTTCATACTCACGCTCTGAATTTTGAATTCGCGCTCGAACAGCTGGAAGTAATAGCGGCCATCTTGGCACCGGCGGCGGCGTGCGAAGCGTTCATTCGGCTGCGCGGTCTGGGATTTAACTTCCATTTCCACATTGTACCTTTGCTTGGGAAGCATATCCTCGCCGCGGATTTTGTAAGTCGACTGGTTGGCGGTGATATTCATCTTGTGGGCATAAACTAAAATTTTGTAGGTGCCGATTTCCAGTTCCACATATTTGTGCAACCACGGGGGCATCGCGGCCGTGGCGAAATTCACGCCCACGGAGTCGCCTTGAGCAATGGTGTGTTGGCGCGGGATCTCGGCGTAGGAAGCGAAGGTCAGATTTTGGCCACCGGTGGTGCGGAAAAAGCCGCGGCCAAAATGATTGGGTCCGCGGTTGGAATCGGAGATGGTTTCAAGTCCCTGAGCCTGCGCACTGTTCATGGTCACGAAAAAGAAAAGTGCCAGTGCGGCTAGCACAAAGGTCGCGGCGGTTATAAGAAAAACATAAAATGAACGCAGCATAGATATATATAGAGAGAGCACTGAGTGTGCCCGCCAGCTTCAATTAACTGGGAGGCCGCGACGACTTATGGGTCTTTGCCAAAAAATGGCGCTCGCTGGAGTTACGGCTGTTAGATTCTTAGTGTCTCATTATGAGACAATCGCCTTTCGGGGAAGCTTTAAAACGTTCATTAAAATGGGGTAAAGCGCAGCCGCGAACACCGGCTGAGTATACAAAAGCATTTTCAAATTCTCCCCGAGAAAATCATCATCCACAGGCCTGCCGCTGACCATGGCCATGCCGCTGGCGACTTCCAAAAGCATCGTGCATAAAATAATATTGGCGAGAATTCCGCCGGTGATAAACCACAGGGCCGCGATCCGTGATGGGAATTTAAATTGGGGGGATCGGGACATCCAATAGGCCAGCCCGGCGAACACCACTGTGTGAAAAACCGGGACTGCGATCATTATGAAAAAGCCCATCACACACCTTCGGGTTTTCCTTTAGTCACTTCAGCCAAACGAATTCCAAGTTCCATCAATTGCTCGCGCGCCACCACGCTCGGTGCGTCCGCCATAAGATCGGTGGCCTTAGCGGTTTTCGGAAAGGCGATCACATCGCGGATCGCATCGGTTCCGCATAACAACATGGCCATGCGGTCAAGACCCCATGCGATTCCGCCGTGCGGAGGCGTGCCGTAGCTTAAGGCTTCGATAAAGAATCCGAATTTCAGGCGCGTTTCTTCCTCGCTCAAGCCCAGCGCTTCAAACATCGCCGCCTGAACCTGCTGCGAGTAAATTCTCAGCGAGCCGCCGCCGATTTCATAACCGTTGCATACCAAATCGTACGCCTTCGCAAGCAACGTGGGATATTTGCTCTCATCGCGGTCGAGCATAATTTGGAGTTGCTCATCTTTAGGTGAAGTGAACGGATGATGGCGCGCCCCCCAGCGTTTATTTTCACTGTCGTACTCCAGCAACGGAAAATCCACCACCCACAAGAATTTAAAAACCTTAGGATCAATCAATTTTAACTCATGGCCGAGCTCATTGCGAAGCGCGCTGAGTGCCGCGCAAGAAATATCAAAATCATCGGCCACGATAAACATCGCGCCGCCCGGCTCGCCGCCGCCTTCCGCATAGATTTTTTTAAGGGCATCGGGCTGGAAAAATTTCGAGATCGAAGAGCTGATCACACCGTTTTCTTCCTTCAACCACACCAAACCCTTGGCGCCGAATTGTTTGGCCATAAGAGTGAGTTTGTCCATCGCCGAGCGCGAATAAGTTCCGCCCTTAGGCACCGCTAACGCTTTGATCGAACCACCACGCGAAGACACGTCGTCAAAAACTTTAAATCCATGACCACTCACCGACTTCGCGACATCGCGCAACTTCAAAGGATTGCGCAGATCGGGTTTGTCGGAGCCGTAGGTGTTCATCACATCAAAATAAGTCATGCGCGGAATTTCTTTAATGTCGTAGCCGATGGTCTCTTTCCAGATAACCTTCGCCATGCGCTCATTGACCGCCATAATGTCATCTTGATCGATAAAGCTCATTTCGATATCGATTTGAGTGAACTCGGGCTGGCGATCGGCGCGCAAATCTTCATCGCGGAAGCAGCGGGCGATCTGAAAATATTTATCCATCCCGCCGACCATCAGCAGCTGTTTTAAAGTCTGCGGACTTTGCGGAAGCGCGTAGAAAGTTCCCGGATTCACGCGTGAGGGGACCAGATAATCGCGCGCGCCCTCGGGCGTGCTCTTGTACAAGATCGGAGTTTCAACTTCGATAAAGCCTTCATTGGATAAAAAATCGCGCACAACTTTGGCGGCTTTATGGCGCAGGATTAAATTATTTTGCAAACGCGGGCTGCGTAATTCCAAATAACGGTATTTCAAACGCAACACTTCCCCAACTTTTTGGTCATCGATGGCGAACGGAGGCGTCTGCGCTTCAGTCAGGATTTTGGCCTGCAGAACTTCCACTTCCACTTCACCGGTTTTGACTTTGGTGTTGGCCATGCCGGCGGGACGGGCGCGGACCTTGCCTTCAATGGCGAGCACAAACTCACCGCGCACGTCTTTGGCGGCGGTCATTTTGGGGTCATTGGGATTCATTACGATCTGCACAATGCCTTCGCGGTCGCGTAAATCGACAAACACCAGGCCCCCATGATCGCGGCGGACATCGACCCAGCCCATTAGGACCACGGTTTGGCCGGCGTGCTCTTTACGCAAGCTTCCACAATAGTGAGTTCTTTTCAGCGTTTTTAAGAAGGCCATCGCAGTTCCTTTACAGGTGACAGACCTGTGTCAATGCATTATCGTCCTCAGATATGCCATCAGTCAAAATTGAAAAACAATGTAATTTGAGTCCCGACGACAGTTTCAAGCGGATTTCGGAGCTTTTGTCCAATGACAAGGATCTGAGAAAGCTCGATTCCAAGTATAAGGCGGATTTCAATCCCACGACACGCTCGGGTTCGGCTGATGGCTCGATGTTTAGGGCCAAGATGAATGTGCAAGAGTCGCCCGGTGGTTCCAAAGTGGAAATTATCGTGGAGCTTCCCTTCCACCTCGCTTTAGTCAAAGGCATGGTCGAAAAGACCCTCACTAAAAAGCTTGAGGAAGCGCTGGCCTAGGAATGTCTCCCAAGCCGAAAAAAAAACCGGTCAAAGTTAAACCCAGCAAAGCGAAATCTTTGAAGGGTTTCAAAAAAGTTGAGGCCGAAGTTGTCGAGCCCAATGAAGTCGCGCCACCTGAGCCGGTCGCCGGCCTTGATGTCGATATTGACCCCGATATTCCCGCGCAGCTTCCCGATTCCGGGCGCGCGATCACGTCCGCCGATCCTGTCACCCGTTACATGGCCGAGATCGGGCGCTACCCGCTGCTGACTCGCGAGCAGGAACATTCGCTGGCCATCCGCTTTCGTGACAAGGGCGACGCCAAGGCCGCCGAAGCACTGGTCACCAGCAATCTGCGATTCGTGGTTAAGGTCGCGGCGGAATATACAAAATTCGGCGCCAAGCTGATTGATCTCGTGCAAGAGGGAAACGTCGGGCTGATGCACGCGGTGAAAGAATTCAATCCGTACAAAGGCACCCGCCTGATCACTTATGCCGTGTGGTGGATCCGCGGCTACATTCAAGAATTCTTAATGCGCCAGTATTCCATGGTTCGCATCGGCACCACCGCCACCCAGCGAAAATTGTTTTATCAATTGCAACGCGAACGGGACAAATTGGAGCGTGAAGGCCTGGCCAAAGGCATCAAGCAAATTAGCGGCAAGCTCGGAATTCCCGAGGAGGAAGTTTCCGAAATGCACCAGCGGCTCAGCGGCCGCGACGTGAGCCTCGATGCGCCGGTGGGCGATGGCGACGGCAATGCGACCCTGCTCGATTATCAGAGCGAACGGGATCCCACCAATCTCGTGGATGAACTCGGCACCAAGGAGCAAGTGGCGCAACTGATGGAAGGCATTGAACACCTGCGGCCCAATTTAAATGAAAAAGAAAAGTTTTTGCTGGAAGCGCGCCTGCTGGCGGATGAACCCATGACGTTGCAGGAAATCGGCGATAAGTACGGCACCACTCGTGAGGCGGTCCGCCAAATGGAAGTCCGCCTCATCGAGAAAATCAAAAAGTCCGTAGTGCCTTGATTCGGTCCCGACCATAGTCTGTAACGCCGCCTTTAATTCGGACACAGTGTCCGGCCGGCGTTCCCGGTTTGTGCTAAAATCACGTTATGTCGCAGCCCAAAAATCGGCCCGTATTGCAAGAGTCCTTAGAAAGTCCTTCTAAGGAGGTTTTGATCTTGGCCGACATTGTTGGAAATTCCCCCACTACCCTTGCTCAAGTGATGAACGATTTTTTGGAGATTGTGCGGGATCCTATTATCGCGGGTGGATTCGCCATGGCCCACCACGGCCTCGTGCGGGCCACGGTCGACATTGATGTCCTGGCTATGACCGATATCTCCCTTTATGTCGCCCAATTTAAGCAGCGTGGTTACAAACATGAAACCATGCAGTTGCCGGTGGGTTCCATGGAATTATTAACCAAGGGCAATAAAGGGGTGGATTTCATCCATTTAAAAAATGACTCCTTTCGACTTTCGATTCAATCAAGAGCCGTGACCGGGCTGTTTCTAAAACAACCAATTCGTTTTGTGTCACTTGAAGATCTGATTATTCTTAAGCTGCTGGCCCTTAAGGGGCGCAAGAAAAAGATGGATGAAGCGGATCTGGAGTCACTTTTATCAAACTCTTATGATTCGACCTATGTGAATTCGTGGAAAAAGAAATTGAACCTTAAATAGAGCTGGAGCCGGAAATCTCCGGCTCCCGCATCATGATTAGCGACTAGTTTCTCTTGTAGGTCATTTCCATCATTTTATATTCTTTGCCGTCGCTGCCCGTGGCGAACATTTCATACGTGTAATTGTTCTTATCCATGATCTTGGTGATCGCGCGATAGTTCTTGGTCATGGTTTTTTCGGTGGGATCAGAGAAAGATCCGGTTTCGGTAATGGTTTTAGTAGTCGCATCCCAAGTGCCGGTGCCCTTGGCCATTCCGGTGCCCATGCTGTCGATCCACATCGTTTCAAAATTCTTTTTCACATTGTCAAAACCAGTGAGACCCATGCCGGTGAACGGCTGGCCCATGGCTTTGCCTTTAGCTTCAGCTTGCAACCAACGGCCGCCCATCACCATTTTATTGGTCGAGGTGCCGGTGCTTTCCGAAGGTTTTGCCGTGGGATCATTCCACCATTTCGACGTGTACTTCCACGAGCCGGCCAGTGTCGCGAGAGTCTTGTGCTCTTCGCCAGGCGTAGCGGCTTTCATCCACTCTTTCATATGAGTGTCCATCATGGCTTTTTTATCGGTGTCAGCTGAGGCGAATACCGGCAAGACGAGCGCGAGTAAAACTAAGATGCTTTTCATTTGTCCTCCAAAAGTTGGTTTTAAAGGACAATGATGAACGGCTGGCTAGCCTTTGACAACAAAATATTATGGGAGCTATTACGCGGATTCGACTTCTTGGTCTTCGAAGAACTGCGACAGTTTAGCGCGCAAGCGGGAAATGGCCTGAGCATGCAACTGTGACACGCGACTCTCCGTGACACGTAGAATCTTGCCGATCTCTTTGAGATTGAGATCCTCGTAATAGTACAACGACAAAACTAAACGCTGCCGCTCGGGCAGATCCTCAATGGCTTTGGCCACCACGTCCTTGACCGATTTCATATTCAGCTGGGTCAAAGGATTGTTGAGCTTACAGCCCTCGAGAATATTTAAGATCGATTTCTTATCGACGTTGCTGAAGGTGGCCGCGTCGTCGATCGATAAAACCGATACCGGCCGTACTTGATTGAGCAGATCGAAATACTCATCCATATTCATACCGAGCTTGGCGGCCACTTCTTCCTCATTGGCCGAACGGCCGAGAGTGGATTCCAATTCCAGTGTGGCGCGGTCGAGCATCTTGGCTTTGTCGCGCACCGAACGCGGAACCCAATCCTGCGCGCGCAATTCATCGAGAATGGCCCCGCGGATGCGGAATTCCGCGTAGGTTTTAAATTTATTGTCGCGGGTCGGATCATATTTCTCGATGGCATCCATCAAGCCGATCACGCCGCTGGAAATCAAATCATCCAATTCAATATTAGACGGCAGACGGACGGCGATCTTCTGCGCGATAAACTTAATCAATGGAGCATACTCCAGGATTAGTTTGTCCTTTTGAGCCGACGTTAGCTTGTTGGGCTCTTCTTTATATTTTTTCAATAATGTATTCACATTATTGTTATTGTTCGCTGCCATTCAGTCTCCGCCCCTAATCAACCTTAAGTTTAGCAAAATAAACCCGCGAATCAAAATTGCTTACGTCTAGGCCACCCCTGAAAGCTGGTTCCAAAAGAACTGGATTCCACCTTTTAGCTCTGTAAAACGTTGAGAATCCTTCAGGTTTTCCGCGATGGTCCGGATTGCAACGGCGCTCGGGCAACGGCTTTGCATCTGGACCACAAGCTGCTGGCTCCTTATGGACTGTCTCAAAATGAGATCGGCCGGAACAAAGCCGCGATAATTCAAACTCACACAAAGAAACCGATCGGCGACATCACTAAGCTTTTGGAACACTTGGCGGCCATCGGCTTCATCTCTCACCATATTGGTTATGACTGAAAAGTGGTTCTCGCGGTGGCGCTGGTTCAAGACTTTGATCAAGGCGTAGGCGTCGGTGAGCGAGGTCGGGTCTGGGGTCACCGTCACAATGATTTCCTGCGCCGCTGAATTTAAATACAAGACGTGGTCGTCGATGCCGGGAGCCGTGTCGATCAGCATATAATCGTAATTGCGGTTGAGACGGCCCACCTGATCGAGCAGTACATGTTTTTGCAGAGGCTCCAGCCGGTTCAATCCGTAGATCCCGCTGCCTCCGGGAATCAGGTGAACATTGTTGGCCACTTCCATTATCACTTCTTCCATCTCGCATTGCCCGTCGAGCACATGCCCGATGTTGAGCGCCGCCCGGTGGCCGAACATGATGTCGACGTTGGCCATCCCGAGATCTCCATCGAGAATCAAAACGCGGTGGCCCATGCGCCCGAGTTCCGCGGCGAGGTTGCAAATCAAAGTGGTTTTTCCCACTCCGCCTTTGCCTGATGTGATGCTAATCGTCCTGGTGCCGTCGCTCATTTTAGGTCCTCTTTCTGATTCGTGCGGCTAAGTTTAAAAATAAAATCAACAATGCGTTCCTTGCTCGCAATCTCGTAATCTTCGGGAATGCGCGGGCCGTGCCCGAAGGAATGAATAGGGGTGCCGAAGGCCTGCTGGAAATTGATCATGGAACCCTGGCGCGAGGTTTCGTCGAGCCGGGTGAAGATCACATCGTGAATTCCAATCATCTGATAGCGGCTGGCAAGATCAATCGCCTCTTCGTCGCGCGCGGTGGCCGACTGCACGTAGTGCAAAGTGCGGTTGTACTCGGGCGGCGGCAAAATACTTTTTAACCAATCGGCCTCTTGCATGGTGTGCAGCGAAAGTCCGGGGCAATCCACCAGGATGTGCTGAACTTTTTTAAGCTTCTGCTCCGCCACTTTCCACTCATCAGGAGTGCGGACGATGGCGAAGGGCACATTGAGAATCTGCGCGAAGATCCGTAGTTGATCAGCGGCGCCGACTTTAATGGTGTCTAGAGAAATAATCGCAATGGTGTGACGCTCTTTCAGCACCATCTGTGAGGCGAATTTCACCAGCGTGGAGGTTTTTCCTTGGGCGGTGGAGCCCATAAACACATGATAACGGCCCTGCATTGGATTGGGGGCCACTTCGACGGTGTTGAGCAGGTGGCGCACAGCCCAGGCATCAATCATCGCCGGCTTTTTAATTTGATCGGGATCTAAATCCTTTTGCGCTTTTTTGAGCCAGCCCGTCACCGTCGCGGCTTGAATGCCTTGGCCGGTTAGGCGTTGATAAAGAGCACTGAACTCATACGGCAATCCCTGCTCGGCGCCGGGATGCATGGTCATTGGGATTTGCGGCATGCTCTGAAAACGGTCGACAATGGCGCGGAGTTCGCGCAATTGCGATTCCATCGCCTGAACCTCGGTGGAGCGCATCGCACTCATCGCCGATTGCTGAGCGTGTTCCGGCCGGCGCTGTGGCGCCTTAGGCCGTGGATCTTGAATGACATCGCGTGAAGCCATTCGCGCCATCTCGGCCGCGCGGCGCACGCGTTCGCGTCCGCGCAGGCGCGGATCCAGTTCTGGCTGCTCATCACCAATATCGGCGTATCTCATGCCTTGCAGTTCCGCTCTGACCTCAGCGCCGATGGGAGGACCTTGAGGGGGCGCCCGCCGGCTGGGTTGAGTCTGGCTGCCGCCACCACCCGACATGGCCATTTCACGCCGCTCTTCCATGCGGTTATGGTGAACGCGGTTGATAAATTCTTTTTGCTTGGTCGCGGGAATTTGTTGATAACGTTCGCGCAGGTCCTCGCGGATTTTACTTTCCGCCAGTTTCTTTTTTCTTAGAGTCTCATCGCTGACGGCGGCGGTGACTTCCACGCTCTTTTCGCCGATCAAACCGAAACCCTTGTGGGTGTCTTTGGCCGAGAGAATGATGGCTTCGGGCCCGAGATGGATTTTCACCAACTCCAGCGCCTCCTTCATCGATTTCGCTTCGAACTTTTTAACCTGCATGGCTTTGCTCCACTAATCCGACCGCTTGAATCTGCGCGTCGGCCGAAATTTCGTTATGCGATAAAACTACAACCTGAGGCAAAAACCGGTGTGTGAGCTTGAACAGATGACGGCGCGCCGTCGGACTGGTCAGCAGAATCGGTTGACCGGCGATCTCAGGGTGAAGTTCTATGGTTTTTGAGATTTGACTGAGGATGCCCTGCGCCTGGCGCGGGTCCATCACGAGCTGCACACCTTGTTCGGTTTGCAGAAGCGAATTGCTCACTAGCTCTTCCACTTTCGGCGCGAGCGTCATCACCGCGATTTCGCCGCGTTCATTCATATATTTATGGGTGATCGCGCGCGACAGGCCCTTGCGCACGGATTCGGTCAGCACTTCGGCGTCTTTGTTTTTG